>JBFZDU010000232.1:0-21308 GCA_041307205.1 Gammaproteobacteria bacterium
GAGGAACGAGGAACGAGGAACGAGGAACGAGGAACGAGGAACGAGGAACGAGGAACGAGGAACGAGGAACGAGGAACGTCAAAATGGTCGCAGCCCCGCAACCCCTGTCAAGCCCAAATCCGAAATAAACCGCGGCGCAGCCGCACAAAACCCCTCGCTCCTCGGCCCTCGGCCCTCGGCCCTGTCTGTTGAGGCGCCAGCCGCACAAAAACCCTCGCTCCTCGGCCCTGTGCAAGGCCCTGTGCAAGGCCCTGTGCTTGAGGCCCAACCCTAGATAACGGCATTACCTTGACGCTCCCAGGGTCATGGCGCAGGATTCACCCTTATGGACCAAGCAACGGACAGCCTGATCAAGCGGCGCGAGATTGCTTTTTGTACCCTGCACCCCGACCGGCAGCAGGCGCGTTCGGCTGTCTCGGTCCTCGAACCGGTAACTGGTGTGCTGGGACTCGAGACGCCCAACGATGCGGTATTGCGCGTCGAGTACCAGCTGCTTGAGATCACGCTCGCCGAGATCGAGGCGCTGCTGGAGACGCGCGGCTTCCACCTCGACAACCGGCTCATCATCAAGCTGAAACGCGCCCTGTACCACTACACCGAAGAGACCCAGCGCGCCAACCTGGGTTGTTCCAAGGGTGAAAGCAACTGCACCCAGAAGGTCTTTGCCACCAGCTACCAGCGCCGCGACCACGGCTGTCGCGACGACCGCCCGGAGCACTGGCGTCGCTATCTCTGAACGGCCACGGCGGCCCAGGTGATCCTGTTCATTCACGGTTTCGCCAGCTGCGGACTGGGCGGAAAAGCGCACAGCCTGATCGCGCATTTCGGCCACGATCTGGTACTTACCCCGGATCTTGCCCCCGACCCGGAAATCGCCGTGCAGCAACTAGAAGCCCTGCGCCGGCAACACCCGGTCGACCTGCTGGTCGGCTCATCGCTCGGCGGGCATTACGCCACCTGGCTGAACCGCACCCGGCCAACCCCAACGGTGCTGGTCAACCCGGCGGTAGACCCGGCCCGGCTGCTCGCGCCCTATGTCGGCCCCCATAGCCGTTGGTGCGACGGTGCGCCGTTCGAGCTCACCCACGCGCATATCGCCATGCTGGCGGCGCAACATCGCCCGGTTCTGGACCCGGCCGAGCGCTATCTGGTGCTGCTGCAGGCCGGCGACGAGGTGCTGGACCACCGTCGCGCTGCAGCGTATTACCACGCCCACCAAGTCGTGATCGAACCCGGCGGCAACCACCGCTTCGAGAATCTGGCAGACTACTTACCCCTGATCGCAGCCTTCCGCACCGCGCACGCCGCCAACCCATGAGCAAGACCCCAAAAGCACCTTTGGATATCGCACGTCTGCGTCGCGATATCGTTTTCAGCGAAACCTTGCTCGGACACCCCTTGACCTTCCACACCACTTGGGGCTTGTTCTCGCCCAAGGCGATCGACGAGGGCACACGCCTGCTGCTCGACCACCTGGAATTGCGCCCGGACGAGCGGGCCTTGGACCTCGGCTGCGGCTACGGCCCGATCGGGCTGGCCATCGCGCGCGCCACCCCGGCCGGCCACTGCACCCTGATCGACAAGGACTTTGTTGCAGTTGAGTACGCCAGAGCCAACGCCGAGCGTAACGCCATAAAGAATGTCGAGGTGCTGCTCAGCAATGGCCTGAACCAGGTGCCGCCGCAAGACTTCAGCCTGGCCGTGACCAACCTGCCGGCCAAGACCGGCAAGGAACACTACTACCTGTTTTTTCACGATATCCGCGAACGGCTGGTGCCCGGCGGCCGATTCTACGTGGTCGTGATCAGCGGCCTGCGGCAGTTCATCGCCCGTGCCTTTGTCGAAGTGTTCGGTAACCACACCAAGGTCAAGCAGGGCCGTAACTACACCGTGGCCATGGCCGTCCGCGACTGACGCGCCCGGGCGGGATTCTCAATAAACCCGGCGCCCTACCGATACAGGCAGGAACAACTGCCTGCGTAGAGCGTCGTCCAGCCGGTCTGTCCGGCACCTGCGCACGGGGCGGCGACAAGAACAAACCGAGGCAACCATGAACCCTTCGACCACAACTGAAACCTCGGCCGAACTATTGCGCCTGATCCTGCCGCAGATGGCGCAACTCGGCGTTCCGGTCACGCCGCAGAACTATGCGGTCTGGTTCGAACACGTGGCCGGCACCAATCCTGCCCTGAGCACGCAGATCGAGCAGCGCATGGCCGAGGGCGCCGGATTTGACGCCGCGGCATGCGAGGACCTTTATCGACGCTACGTCGCCGAGGACGACCTCGACCTGCTCGAACACGTCCGTGACGAAATGGCGGTGGTATTGCGCGAGATCGGACAGTCAGTGACCGCTGCCGGCCAGGACGTGAATCACTATAACGGCCAGCTTGCCGCCATCTCGCACGACGTCGAACGCGCCGCTGACATCAGGGACCTGAAGGACCTGCTGCGCACCCTGTTGGACGAAACCCGCGCCATGCAGGCCGCAACCCGCGAGATAAAGGACCACTTCGACCTCAAGTCCGCCGAGATCGCCGCATTGCACGAGGAACTGGCGCGGGAGCGCCATCGCGCAGTTACTGACGCGCTGACCGGGCTGCCCAACCGCCAAGCCCTGTTCGATGCGATTGAAAGCGCCTTGCACGACAAAGACACGCGGGGCACACCGGCACTCCTGATGGTGGACATCGACCACTTCAAACGCATCAACGACGAATTCGGCCACCTGATCGGCGACCGGGTGATCCGGTTCGTCGCCAAGGTGCTGACCAAGCACACCAAGGGCAAAGACACGGCGGCCCGCTACGGGGGTGAGGAGTTCGCCGTGTTGCTGCCCGAAACCGCTTTGGCTGGCGCACGGGCGGTAGCCGAAACCCTGCGCAAGGCAGTCGCGGACGCCAAGCTGGTACGCGCCGACACCAAGGACTCCCTCGGCAAGGTCACCATTTCGCTGGGCATCGCCAGCTATCGCCGGGGCGAGGATATGTTGGCATTCGTCAACCGCGCCGACCAAGCCTTGTACGCGGCCAAGCGAGCCGGCCGCAACCGGGCGCTGACCGAAGCGGAACTACCTGCCGCGGCGCGCGCCTGAACGGCGTGACTCAGGCGAGGCCGCGGGCCAGCCAGGGCCCCAGCACCCGGCTCATGCCCAGCGGCAACCGCTGCCAGGCCTGAATGAACAATCGGTACTTGGGGTTGCTGGGGTTGAGGTCCGGCACGTCGCGTGCCTTTACCAGGTAGTACTCGTAGTGCAGGGGCTCAGGCTCGAAACCCCAATGCTTCTTGAAGCTGAACGAGCCCGTGTCTTTCTTGCTGCGACCGTAATCGAACACCCTGATACCGCGCTCGGCGGCGCGTCGCATGACGTCCCAGTAAAGAAAGTCATTGCCCGCCAGGTCACGCGCCGCCGCGGTGCCGCCGCCGTAATAGGGCAGCACCTGGTCGCGGAAATAGAAATTCATGACGCTCGCCACCAGCCGGCCCTGATGGGTGACACTTACCACGTCGCAGGCGTTGCCAAACTCGCGCCGCAACGCGGCGAACCACGCCTTGGGGAACACCGGGGTGCCCAGATTACGCACACTCTCGGAATAGGCCAGGTAGAAGCGGTCAACGCCGGCGTCCAACTCGCCGATCAGCCCGGCTTTGATGCCCTTGCGCACCATGGCCCGCTGCTTGCGCGGAATGGCGGCCAGGTTGGCCTCGGGATCGGGGTCGAGCGTACGGCGGAAGGTGAAATACAGGTCCTTGGTCGGCCAGTCGAGACGCCGCTGCTGCTGATTGCGCATCTCCAGGTGATCGACGCCAAGACGCTGCGCCAGTTCCATGGCGTGCTGCTCCAGCACCACCCGCACGCCGTCGTCATCGGCCAGCACGCCGCCATACACGCAGAACGGCACCGAAATCAGCGCATGGCCGAACAGCAGGTGCCGCACCTCCCCCAACGGCAGCACCCCAACCACCGCCCCCGCGCGCTCCGCGACAAAGTAATGCATGGGGTGGCCATAGACCGCTTCGACCACCGGTTTCCAGCCCGAGAGGTGAAAAAACGTGCCGTCGCCGTGGGCCTGCACATAGGCATCCCAGCGTGGCCGGTCCGCGTCGGTCAGCGGCCTGATCTGCAGCGCGTCGCTCATCGGATGTTTGTTCCTCGACCGCCAAAGGTGCCGCCGCGCGAGCACCGCAGCGAGTGAAGAGGCTTGGCGTGGTTGGCGTCCTGGCCAGGCATTTCTTGACCGGCGCCGCAGGCAACGACCAGGATCAACCCTCCAGCTTGGCCTTGAGCAGATCGTTGACCTGCTGTGGGTTCGCCTTGCCCTGGGTCCTTTTCATGACCTGTCCGACGAAAAAACCGAGCATCTTCGGCCGCTTTTCCGCAGCCGCGGCGCGGAAGTTCGCGACCTGATCGGCGTTGCCGGCCAGCACTTCGTCGACGATGGCCTCCAGCGCACCGCTGTCGGTGATCTGTTTCAGCCCCTTGGCCGCAATGATGCCGTCAGCATCGCCCTCGCCCGCCCACATGGCGGCGAACACGTCCTTGGCGATCTTGCCCGAGATGGTGTTGTCCCGGATCCGCGCCAGCAGCCCGCCCAGCCCGGTGGCGCTCACCGGGCTGCCCGCCAACTCCAGACCGGCCTTGTTCAAGGCACCGCCGAGTTCCACCATGACCCAGTTCGCCGCCAGTTTGGCGTCACCGCAGCCCTGCGCCACGGTCTCGAAATAGTCGGCCATGGCGCGGCTGCCCGTCAGCACGTCCGCGTCGTAATCCGACAGGCCGTAGGCGGTGTGGAAGCGTTCGCGCTTGGCATCGGGCAGCTCCGGCATGGTCGCGGCGACGGCCGCCAGGAAGTCCGCGCCGAGTTCCACCGGCAGCAGGTCCGGATCGGGGAAATAGCGGTAGTCGTTGGCCTCCTCCTTGGAGCGCATGGAGCGGGTCTCGTCCTTGTCCGCGTCGTACAGGCGCGTCTCCTGCACCACCCTGCCACCGGATTCGATCAGGTCGATCTGGCGCTCGACCTCGTAATTGATGGCGCGCTCCAGGAAGCGGAAGGAGTTGAGGTTCTTCAGCTCCGCCCGGGTGCCGAATTCGGACTGCCCCTTGGGGCGCACGGATACGTTGGCGTCGACCCGGAACGAGCCTTCCTGCAGGTTGCCGTCGCAGATGCCCAGGTAGGTGACCAGCTGATAGATCTTGCGCGCGTAGGCCACCGCCTCGCGGGCCGAACGCAGGTCGGGATCGGACACGATCTCCAGCAGTGGGGTGCCGGCACGATTGAGGTCGATGCCGGTCAAACCGTGAAAATCCTCGTGCAGGGACTTGCCGGCGTCCTCTTCGAGGTGGGCACGGGTCACCCCGACGTGTTTGGCCGTCCCGTCCTCGAGCACGATCTCCACCCGGCCGGGGCCGACGATGGGCAGCTCGTACTGACTGATCTGATAACCCTTGGGCAGATCGGGGTAGAAGTAATTCTTGCGCGCGAACACCGAGCGTCTGGCCACCACGGCATTGATCGCCGTGCCGAACATCGCGGCCATGCGTACCGCCTCGGCGTTGAGCACCGGCAGCACCCCGGGCAGGCCGAGGTCGACGGCACAGGCCTGGGTGTTGGGCGGCGCCCCAAAGGCGGTCGACGCCCCCGAGAAGATCTTGGAGCGGGTGGCCAGCTGGGTATGGATCTCCAGCCCTATGACGGTTTCCCAGAGCATCTGCGTGGTTCCGTTCGTTCGATTCCGCGCCCAAGCGGCGCCTGGCAGTGTTCGTTCAGGCCCGCGGCACAGCTCCGACGAACCCGAGCGCTGCACCATGGCCTGGCCTTTTCCCTGGCCCTCGACCCTTCAGAAGCCCTCAGGGCTCTTGCGGTGCCAATCGGTGACCCCTTGCAGCCGGTGCGCGACATTCAGCAGCCGCGCCTCGTCGAAATAATTGCCGATCAGCTGCAGGCCCACCGGCATGCCGCCGACCGGCGCGACCGGGATCGACATGCCGGGCAACCCCGCCAGATTCACGGCGATGGTGTAAATGTCCTGCAGGTACATGGTGACCGGGTCGTCGGCCTTCTCGCCCAGACGGAATGCGGTGCCGGGCGCCGTGGGTCCGAGGATCAGGTCGACCTGGGTGAAGGCGCGACGGAAATCGTCCGCGATCAGGCGCCGCACCTGCTGCGCCTTGAGGTAATAGGCGTCGTAATAGCCCGCCGACAGGGCGTAGGTGCCGATCAGGATGCGGCGCTTCACCTCGGCGCCGAAGCCCTCGGAGCGCGAGCGCTGGTACAGGTCTTCCAGGTTCTTCGGATCGGCGCAGCGGTGGCCGTAACGCACACCGTCGAAGCGCGCCAGGTTGGACGAACACTCCGCTGGCGCCACCACGTAATAGGCCGGGACGGACAGGCCGGAGTTGGGCAGGCTCACCTCCCGCACCGCGGCGCCCAAATGCTGCAGTTCGGCGACCGCCGCCTGGATCGATCCGGCAATGGCCGGATCCAGTCCGTGCTCGAAAAATTCCTTGGCCAGCCCGATGCGCAGCCCGGTGAGCTCGCCGCCCAGGGCCGCCACATAGTCGTCGACCGGGCGGTCGGCACTGGTCGAATCGCGCGCGTCAAAGCCTGCCATGCCGCCGAGCAGCAGCGCCGCGTCCGCCGCGCTGCGCGTCATCGGCCCCGCCTGGTCCAGGCTGGAGGCGAACGCGATCATGCCGTAGCGCGAGCAGCGCCCGTAAGTCGGCTTCAGACCGGTAATGCCGCACAGCGCGGCCGGCTGGCGGATCGAACCGCCGGTGTCGGTGCCGGTGGCGGCGACGCACAGCCGCGCCGCCACCGCCGCTGCGGAGCCGCCCGAGGAGCCGCCGGGCACCGCCGCGGCGTCCCAGGGGTTGCGCACCGGGCCGTAATGGCTGGTCTCGTTCGAGGAGCCCATGGCGAACTCATCCATGTTGGTCTTGCCCAGCAGCACCACGCCGGCGTCCGCCAAGCGCTCGACCACGGTCGCGTCGTAGGGCGCGACGAAGTTGTCGAGCATTTTCGAGCCACAGCTGCTGCGAACCCCGTGCGTGCAGAAAATATCCTTATGCGCTATGGGGATACCCGTCAGTGGCGTGGCCCTTCCGGCGCGCAGCCGGGCATCGGCGGCGCGCGCCTGCTGCAGCGCCAGATCTTCGGTAACCGTCACGAAACTGTTAAGGCGGCCGTCCAGATTCCGGATGCGCTGCAGGAAATGCCGCGTCAGTTCTTCGCTGGAGAACGCACCGCCACGCAGGCCGGCGGCCAGTTCGGTGATACTCTGTTCGTGCAGTTGCATAGGCTCCCGCGGTGCCAGTTGGGGTCGCTGCAGCCGGCTTTACTCGATGACTTTCGGGACCAGGTACAGGCCGTCCTCGGTGGCAGGCGCCAGCGCCTGGAATTCGGCGCGCCGGTCGGTCTCGGTGACCACGTCCGGCCGCAGGCGCTGCACCATGTCCAGCGGGTGTGCCATGGGCACGACGCCCGCCGTGTCCAGCGCATCCATTTGCGCCACCAGGTCAAGGATGTTGGACAAATCCCGTACCAGCCCGTCGGCCTGCTCGTCGCTGACCGCCAGGCGCGCCAGGTGAGCGATCTTCAGAACATCGGCGCGTTCGAGCGACATTACTGGTCTCGTCGAGGAAATCGGGTCCGCAAGAGGCCGCAAATTATCACACTCCCCGTGCCCCGTGCACGATCACGGGGAGTTTCCTGCCTTGCCCTGCCACAGTGGCGTTGCTAGATTACGCGTCTCGCGATGGGCAGGACCCTGTCGCGTTCACCCCCCCACACCGAATATCGATGCACCGGAACCCCTCGCATGTTCTTCAGACGCATTCGCGGCTTTTTCTCCAATGACCTGTCCATCGACCTGGGTACGGCCAATACGCTGATCTATGCCCGCGACCAGGGGATCGTGTTGAACGAACCCTCGGTGGTCGCCATCCGGCAGGATCGCGGACCGGGCGGCGCCAAGTCCGTCGCCGCCGTCGGCGAGGAGGCGAAGAAGATGTTGGGCCGCACGCCCAACAACATCGTCGCCATCCGTCCCATGAAGGACGGCGTGATCGCCGACTTCACGGTCACCGAAAAGATGTTGCAGTACTTCATCCACAAGGTGCACGAATCCAAGCTCATCCGCCCCAGCCCGCGGGTGCTGATCTGCGTACCCTGCGGCTCGACCCAGGTCGAGCGGCGCGCCATCAAGGAATCCGCTGCCGGGGCCGGGGCGCGCGAGGTGTACCTGATAGAGGAGCCCATGTCGGCCGCCATTGGCGCCGGCCTGCCGGTCGAGGAGGCGCGCGGCTCCATGGTGCTGGACATCGGTGGCGGCACCTCCGAGGTCGCCATCATCTCGCTCAATGGCATCGTCTACGCCAACTCGGTGCGGATCGGCGGCGACAAATTCGACGAGGCGATCATCAACTACGTGCGGCGCAACTACGGCACCCTGATCGGCGAGGCCACGGCCGAGCGCATCAAAAAGGACATCGGCTCGGCGTATCCGGGCAACGAGGTGCGCGAAGTCGAGGTCAAGGGCCGCAACCTGGCCGAGGGCGTGCCGCGCAGCTTCACGCTCAATTCCAACGAGATCCTCGAGGCCTTGCAGGAGCCCTTGTCGGGGATCGTCGACGCCGTCCGCAAAGCCCTGGAACAGACCCCGCCCGAACTGGGCGCGGACGTCGCCGAACGCGGCATCGTCCTCACCGGCGGCGGGGCCCTGCTGCGCGACATCGACCGCCTGCTGGAAGAAGAAACGGGCCTGCCCGTGATCATCGCCGAAGATCCTTTGACCTGCGTGGCGCGCGGCGGCGGCCGCGCCCTGGAACTGATCGACGAGCGGGGCGGGGACGTTTTCACCATCGAGTGACGCGCTGCCCGCCCGGCAGTCACGGAGGCCTGCGCCATCAAGCTGATCTTCACAGCGGGACCCTCGCATACCACCCGCGTGATCGCCGCTGTCGTGTTGTCGCTCGGATTGATGGTCGCGGACCAACGCTACCACCACCTCGAAGCGCTGCGCGCGGCCTTGGCCGTGCTCACCTATCCACTGCAGGCGCTCGCGGAACTGCCGGTGACGGTTTCCCGGAGCGTGACGACGACGCTGGAAAGCCGGGAGCAACTGCAGTCCAGCAACGACCGGCTGCGCGAGGAAAACCTCAAGCTGTTGGCGCGGCTGCAGAAGCACGAAGCCCTGCAGGCGGAAAATCTGCGCCTGCGCGATCTGCTGGAGTCGTCGTTCAAGGTAGGCGACCGGGTGCTGGTCGCCGAGTTGTCGGCAGTCGACCTCGACCCCTACAAGCAGCAGGTCGTGATCGATCGTGGCAGCGCCTCGGGCGTGTTCGAGGGCCAACCGGTATTGGACGCCCATGCCGTCATGGGACAGGTGGTGCACGTGAATCCGTTCAGCGCCACGGTGTTGCTGATTACCGATGCGAGCCACGCGCTGCCGGTGCAGGTGCTGCGCAACGGGCTGCGCACCATCGCGGTCGGGACCGGCAGGATCAACCAGGTCGAGCTGCCCTACCTGCCCAATGACGCCGATATCCGCGAGGACGATCTGCTGGTGACTTCGGGCCTGGGCGGCAAATTCCCGCCGGGCTACCCGGTGGCGCGGGTCTCCAAGGTGGCCCGCACCCCCGACCAGCCGTTTGCCGAGGTGTTCGCCGAGCCGCGCGCCCACCTGGACCGCAGCCGCGAGGTCCTGCTGGTGTGGACCATCCGCCCGCAGAGCGCAGCGCAGGAACCTGCGCCAGCCACGGCGCAACCCGACGGGGATACGCCGCCATGACCCTGGTCCCGCAACGCGGCGGACTCATCATCGTGCTGACCTTCTGCGTCGCCCTGATCCTGATGGTGTTTCCAGCCCCCGAATGGGCTCGGCCCTACCGCCCGCAGTGGGTCACGCTCACCCTGATCTACTGGGCCCTGGCCACCCCGCAACGGGTCGGCGTGTTGGTCGGCTTCGTGCTCGGGATCGCGCTGGACGTACTGACCGGCACACTGCTCGGACAGCATGCGCTCGGGCTGTCGCTGGTCGCCTTCGCGACCATCAAACTGCACCAGCGGATCCGCGTATTCCCACTGTGGCAGCAATCGCTGGTAGTTCTCGTCATGCTGGTGTCGGAGCACCTGATCGCGCTGTGGGTGATGGGCGCGACCCGGGAACTGCCACCGGGCCTCAGCTACTGGGCCGTGCCCCCGCTGAGCGCCCTGCTCTGGCCGTGGGTGTTCATCGTGCTGCGCGATCTGCGCCGACGCTTCCGGGTCCAATAGCCGGCCCGCATGCACAGAGTCGAACTCAGGGACCATCTCCGCGAGAGCCGGCGCTTCCTGCGCCGCGCCCTGGTCGCTGGCGTCAGCGTCGTGGTGGTGGTGCTGGCGCTGGCGCTGCGGCTGGTCTATTTGCAAGTCGTCAGCCACGAACACTTCAAGACCCTGTCGCAGGACAACCGCCTCAAGCTGGTGCCGCAGGGCCCCACCCGCGGCCTGATCTACGACCGCAACGGCGTGGTGCTGGCGCAGAACCGGCCTTCCTACAGTCTGGAGATCACCCCAGAGCAGGTGGCGAACATGGAGGACACGCTGGCGGGACTGGGACAACTGGTGCAGATCACGCCCGCCGACCTGGAGCGCTTCCAGCGTCTGCGGCGCCAGAAGCGCCGCTTCGAAAGCGTTCCGATCCGGGTGCGCCTGAGCGCCGAAGAGGCCGCGCAGTTCGCGGTGCACCGCCATCGTTTCCCCGGGGTGGACATAGCCGCGCGGCTGTCGCGCCATTACCCGCAAGGGGCGACGACCTCGCATGTGATCGGCTACGTCGGGCGCATCAGCGAGAGTGACCTGCAGGAGATCGACCAGTCCGAATACGCCGGCACCTCCTATATCGGCAAGATCGGTGTCGAGAAGTCCTATGAGACCATCCTGCACGGCGCGGTCGGCATGCAGCAGGTGGAGGTCAACGCACTGGGGCGGGTGGTGCGGGTGGTAGAGTCCGCGGCATCCAGCCCAGGTCAGAACCTGCGCCTGTACCTGGATGTCAAGCTGCAGGAGGTCGCCATGGCGGCCTTGGGCGACCGCAACGGCGCCGCGGTGGCCATAGATCCGCGCACCGGCGGCGTGCTCGCCATGGTGAGCAAGCCGGGTTTCGACCCCAACTTGTTCGTGGAAGGCATCAGCAGCGCCGATTACCAGATGTTGCAGCGCGACCCCGACAAGCCCCTGTACAACCGATCCTTACGCGGCCAGTATCCGCCCGGCTCCACGATCAAACCCTTCATGGGCCTGGCCGGCCTGGAAACCGGGGCGATCGCCTATGACACCGCCCGCTACTGCCGTGGCTTCTACCAACTGCCCGGTCATTCGCACAAGTACCGCGACTGGAAAAAGGGCGGCCACGGCCCCATGGACCTGGACAGCGCCATCACCCAGTCCTGCGACGTGTATTTCTACGATCTGGCACGCGAGATCGGCGTGGACCGGCTGTACGAGTACCTCAGCCAATTCAGCTTCGGCCGGCTGACCGGCGTCGATCTGGTCGGGGAACGACCCGGGCTGCTGCCCTCGCGCGAATGGAAACGGACCGCGCGGCGCCAGCCCTGGTACCCCGGCGAAACGCTGATCCTGGGTATCGGCCAGGGTTATTTTCTGACCACGCCCCTGCAGCTTGCGGCGGCCACGGCCGCCATAGCCAATGGCGGCACCTTCCACGAGCCGCGCGTGGTGGCCTCGATCCAGGAACTCGGCGATGGCGCGCTGCGCCCCGCACCGGCCCAGCATCGTCCCCTTGACGTCAAGCGGGCGCAGAACTGGAGCGATGTCCGTACCGCCATGCAGCACGTGGTGGAGCACCCGCGCGGCACGGCCAAGCGGATTCGCAGCGACAGCTACAGCATTGCCGGCAAGACCGGTACCGCGCAGGTGTTCACGGTCGCCCAGGATGCCGAGTACAAGGAAGACGAAGTGCCCGAGCACCTGCGCGACCACGCCCTGTTCATCGCTTACGCGCCGGCCGAGGATCCGCAGATTGCGGTGGCCGTGATCGTCGAACACGCCGGTCACGGCGGCTCGGAGGCCGCCCCCGTCGCGCGTCAGATCATGGACGCCTACCTGCTGGGCTCCGATTCGTGATGCGCCACACACCACTGTCGCCGAGCGGCCTGCCCCCGCAGAACCCCAACCGTCGCCAGGGCATGCTGGCAGTGGTGCATCTCGACCTGCCCCTGTTGACCGGGTTGCTGTTGTTGAGCGGGTTCGGTCTGATCGTGCTGTATTCCGCATCCGGCGAGGACCTGGACATGGTGCTCAGCCAGGTCCGCAGCCTGGTGATATCCCTGGTGGTGATGGCGCTGGTCGCGCAGATCCATCCTGCCAGCCTGCAGCGCTGGACACCCTGGTTCTATGCACTCGCGCTGCTGTTGCTGATCGCCGTGCTGGTGTTCGGTGACGCGAGCAAAGGCGCACAGCGCTGGCTGGAACTGGACCTGGGGCTAAAGACGTTCCGCTTTCAACCGTCGGAGCTGATGAAGACCGGCATCGCCATGATGGCAGCCTGGTTCCTGGCCGAGCGCCGCTTGCCGCCAAGCACCGGGGTGTTGCTCCTGACCCTGCTGACGGTGCTGGCGCCGGCGGCACTGATTTTCCTGCAGCCCGATCTGGGCACCGCGATACTGGTCGCCAGCGCCGGTTTGTTCGTGGTCTTTCTCGCCGGTCTGAGCTGGCGCCTGATCGGCGCCCTGAGCGGCCTGGGCGCGGTGGCGATCGGCGTCATAGCTTATTTTCCGCACCTGCTCGATTACTTCCTGCGCCCTTACCAGAAACAGCGCGTACTCACCTTCATCAACCCCGAGAACGATCCCCTGGGCGCCGGCTATCACATCATCCAGTCCAAGATCGCGATCGGTTCCGGCGGCATCTACGGCAAGGGCTGGCTGAACGGCACCCAGTCACGGCTGGATTTCCTGCCCGAGCGCCACACCGATTTCATTTTCGCGGTGCTGGCCGAGGAGCTGGGCCTGGTCGGGGGACTGGTTCTGCTGACCCTCTACCTGTTCGTGATCTTCCGTGGCCTGTACATCGCCACCCAGGCCCAGGACACCTACGGGCGCCTGCTGGCAGGCTCCCTGGTGCTGGTGTTTTTCCTCTACCTGCTCGTCAACACCGGGATGGTCACCGGCCTGCTGCCGGTGGTCGGGGTACCTCTGCCGATGATTAGCTATGGCGGCACATCGCTGGTGACCCTCATGGCGGGGTTCGGTATCCTCATGTCCATTCACACTCACCGCAGGCTGCTGCCCACCTGAACCATGCACCGATTGCGCCAACTGCTGTTTCCCGCCACCCTCGTCCTTGCCTCCTGCGCCGGCATCGGCATTGCGGACGAACAACAGGACTTTATCGCCAGCATGGCTGCCGAACATGGTTTCGACGCCGCCGAGCTGGAGCGCCTGCTAGGAGAGGCCAAGCGCGTGCAGGTGATTCTGGATGCGATCGCCAAGCCCGCCGAAGGCCTGCCCTGGTGGAAATACCGGCGCATCTTCCTGACCCCGGAGCGGGCCGCCGGCGGGGCCGAATACTGGCAACGCAATGCCGCCACGCTGGCGCGGGCCGAGGCCGAGTACGGCGTTGCCCCGGAGATCATCGTTGCGATCATTGGGGTGGAGACCTTCTATGGCCGACACACCGGCAAGTACCCGGTGTTGGACGCGCTCTACACCTTGGGCTTCCACTACCCGAAGCGCGCCAGCTTCTTCCGCAAGGAACTCGGGGAATTTCTGCTGCTGGCGCGGGAGGAGGCGCTCGATCCGCGCGGTCCCATGGGATCCTACGCCGGCGCCATGGGGCGGCCGCAGTTCATCCCGTCGAGCTTTCGCGCCTATGCGGTGGATTTCGACGGCGACGGCAAGCGCGACATCTGGGGCAACGACGCCGACGTCATCGGCAGCGTGGCGAACTACTTCGCCCGCCACGGCTGGCGGCACGGCGCACCGGTCGCGGTCCCGGTGACGGGCGGCAGCGGCGACCACGCCGAACTGGTGGCGGCCGGTATGAAGCCGAGCCTGACTGTCGGGCAGCTGACCGCAGCCGGCCTGCGTCTGGACACCCAGCTGCCCGCCGACGCGGCCACCAGCCTGGTCGAACTGGAACAGCCCGAGCAGCGCGAATACTGGGCAGGGCTGGACAATTTTTACGTCATAACCCGCTACAATCGCAGCAATCTGTACGCCATGGCGGTCTACCAGCTGAGTCGTGAAATACTGGCGCTACGCAGCACGCAGGAAACTGCCGGCGAGCCCCTCCCGCATGCCGGCAAGCCGCCCAGATCATGAGCCGGCGAGTGACCCTGCCGAATCGGATCATCCCAATCCGCTCCCGGCGCAGCGGGAAAGCCGGTAGCGCCATGCGCCGCCCGCCGCCGCTGGTTAAGCTGCCGGGTGCGGCGCCCCTGCCACTGGCCGCGCGACCTTCCCTGCGGTGGCTGTTGTGCCTCGGCTTGGTGTGGCTGGGCGGCTGCGGCGTGCAAACCGTCGACATTCAAGAGCAGGACGGTGCGCCACTGCTGCGCCCCGACTTGGGCGCCATACCCGACGCAGTGCCGCGACCCGAGCCGCGCAGCCGCTACGGCAACCCGGTCAGCTATGAAGTCAACGGCCGCCGTTACCAGGTGCTGCGCTCCAGCAACGGCTACGCCGAACGCGGCGTTGCGTCCTGGTACGGCACCAAGTTCCACGGGCGACGCACCTCCAGCGGCGAACCCTACGACATGTACGGTATGACCGCCGCCCATCGGAGCCTGCCGTTGCCGTCCTATGTGCGCGTGACCAACCTGGAGAATGGCCGCAGCATCGTAGTCAGGGTGAACGACCGCGGACCCTTCCATGCCAACCGGGTGATCGACCTGTCCTATACCGGCGCCTACAAGCTCGGCATGCTGCAGAACGGCACCGCCAAGGTGGAGGTCACGGCCCTCGACCCGGAGCGGCCGCACCAGTCATTCGCCGCCAGCCCGGTGTCCACGCCCGGTCAGGCCGCCGATATCTTCCTGCAGGCCGGGGCCTTTAGCAGTGAGACCAATGCGCAACGCCTGCGCGAACGCCTGGCGCGCTCGCTGGAACGGAGCGTGCGCGTGCAGCCGGTCGGCGAACCGAGCCCGATGTACCGGGTCCAGGTCGGTCCGATCGCCTCGGTGGAACAAGCCGACGCCTTGACTGCCAAACTTGAAAGTATGGGTGTGAACGACACCCGCTTGATCATCGATTGAGCTTGTTACAATCGGCGCCAACGCTCGGCATTGGGCCGCGATCCTGACTCTCTCCCGGGGAGCTGGGCTTAACGTGGCGCCGTCCCATGTTTCACGCTTAAAGGACGATTCGTACCGTGCTCCACATCAAGACCTTGCTCCACCTGCCCCTGCTCCTGCTGGTCGCCGGCGCGGCGCTGGCAGTCCCACCGGTGCCGGCACCGCCCGGCGTCGCCGGCTCGGGCCACCTGCTGATCGACATGCACAGTGGCCGGGTGCTCGCGGAGAGCAATGCCGACAGCCGCCTCGAACCGGCGAGTCTGACCAAGATCATGACGGTCTACGTCGCGTTCCACGAGTTGCGGCACGGCAAGCTCAAGCTCGAAGACCAGGCCCTGATCAGCGAAAAGGCCTGGAAGACGCCGGGGTCGCGCATGTTCATCGAGGTCGGCAAACGGGTGTCGGTGGAGGACCTGCTCAAGGGCATCGTGATCCAGTCCGGCAACGATGCCAGCGTCGCCCTCGCCGAGCACATCGCCGGCAGCGAGGAGACCTTCGCCAGCATGATGAACCAGCATGCGCGCCGCCTGGGCATGCAAAACAGCCATTTCGTCAATGCCACCGGCCTGCCATCGCCGGAGCACTACACCACGCCGCGCGATATCACCAAGGTCACGGCGGCCACCATCCGCGAGTTTCCCGACCTGTACGCGATGTATGCGGAAAAGGAGTTCCTGTGGAACAACATCAAGCAGCCCAACCGTAATCTGCTGCTGAACCGCGACCCATCGGTCGACGGCGTCAAGACCGGGCATACCGAGGCCGCCGGCTACTGCCTGGTCGCGTCCGCCGTGCGCGACGGGATGCGGCTGATCGCGGTGGTGATGGGCACCGCCGGCGAGAATGCCCGCGCCACGGCCAGCCTGGCACTGCTGAACTACGGCTTTCGCTTTTTCGAGACCCACCGCCTGTACGGCGGTGGCGACACCCTGGTCGAGACCCGCGTCTGGAAGGGCAGCGAGCAGCAGCTGGCCCTGGGGGTGGCGAACGACCTGTACGTCACTATTCCGCGCGGCCAATACGGGCAGCTGCAGGCGCGCACCGAGGTCGACAGCCTGATCGAAGCCCCCTTGACCCTGGGCGCACCGGTCGGCAAGGTGCTGGTCGAGCTGGCCGAGGTGCCGGTGGCCGAGGTGCCCCTGGTGGCTTTGCGCGACGTTGGCGAGGGCGGCATGCTGCGCACCGCGCTCGACAGCGTGCTGATGTGGTTCGAGTAACCGCGGTGGCGGAGATAGCGGCCAGGGTCTATCTGAACGGTGAATTCGTCGATCTCGACCACGCCTGCGTGCCGCTCACCGACCGCGGGCTGCTGTTCGGCGACAGCGTCTACGAGGTCGTGCCGGCCTACGGCGGGCGGTTGTTCCGGCCCCGCGAGCACCTGGCGCGCCTGGAGCGCAGCCTGGCGGCGATCCGCATGCGCAACCCGCTGCGCCAGGACACCTGGCTGGAAGTGCTGCAGCACCTGTGCGAGCAGCTGGGCCACGCCGACCAGCATGTCTACCTGCAGGTCACCCGCGGCGCCTACCCGGTCCGCAGTCATGCCATCCCGGCCAAGGTGCAGCCCACCGTGTTCGCCTTTACCTACGGCGCCTCCGAGCCGGACCCGCGCCTCGCCCTGGAAGGCATCGCGGCCATCACCCTGGATGACATCCGTTGGCAACGCTGCGACATCAAGGCCACCACCCTGCTGGCCAACGTCCTCGCCCACACCCGGGCCCGCGACGAGCAGGCCGAGGAGGCCATCCTGGTACGTGACGGCCAAGCCATCGAGGGCACGGCATCGAACCTGTTCATCGTCACCGCAGGGCTGCTGATAACACCCCCCAAGAGCGACCGGATGCTGCCCGGCGTGACCCGCGACCTGGTGCTAGAACTGGCCCGCGATCACGGCTTGGCCCATGCCGAGGCCAGCATCGGCCTGGCCGAACTGGCGGGGGCGGACGAGGTCTGGCTGACCAGTTCAACCCGCGAGATCATGCCGGTGACCCGGTTGAATGGTCACCCGGTGGGCACTGGCGTCCCGGGGCCGGTGTGGCAACAGATGAACACCTGGTTCGGCGCCTGCAAGGTCCGGCTGCGCACCACCGGGGAATGCGGCAGGTGAGCGACGCCCCGGCCGGCTTCGCCTTTCCCTGCAGCTATGCCATCAAGGCGATGGGCGTGGCCGAGCCGGGATTCGATGCCCTGGTGATCGACATCATCCGCCAGCACTGCCCCGAGGTGCACGCCGGGTCGGTCACCACCCGCCCCAGCCGCACTGGCCGCTACCTGGCCGTGACCGTGGTAATCGAGGCCCGCAGCCGGGCGCAGCTCGATGCCATCTATGCCGACCTCACGGCCCATGACAAGGTGCTGACGCGGCTCTGAGCAAGGGCCGGCCGCGTCAGGGCAGCCGCAGCGTGGCCACCTCGCCCAGGGCGGCGCGGATCTCGGCAATGCTGGGTGGATTCGCGTTGGCCGGCGTGTCGTAGACGCCGCGGCAGCTCAGGCGCCGCACCTCGGGCTGCTCCGCACTCTCCAGCCACAGGTGATAACCGCGGTAAAGGTCGCTGGCACCGTCGTTGTCCTGCCCCCAGGCGACCTGCAGGGGTGCCGCGCCCTGGACCACCCACTCGAAGAAGGGCTGGGTGCGCCGCACCCTGAAAGTCCCGGGCCGCACCTGCTGCACCAGAGCGTCGTTGCGGGTGGTGATCTCGATATTGCAGTTGGGGATGAAGCTGTTCATCGTCGGCACCGGGGCGCCGCCCTGGATCCAGGCACGGGTGGAACCGGGGCGGATGTGCAACGCGCGGTGCAGTTCCAGGGTGGCGCCCGCGGGCACCGCGTAGTATGGCGAGGACTCGTCGCGGCGCGCCGTTGGGCTCGAACAGCCCGTCATCAGGACGCCAAGCACCAGCGCGAACAGCAAGCGGGACGCAGATCTGGACATTACCCCACCTCCCGGCTCTGTGATGTCAGTAGCTATCTACATTATAGAGACCGCGGCGCGCGGCATTCGGTGCCCCCCGGCGCGCGCGCCGCTGTCCTGCGACCGGCAGCCGGGGGTAAGCTGGCACCCGTCCGTGCGCTGAAAGCCATGCCCGAACCCACCGCCCACCACATTGTCGTCCGTTACCTCGGCCTGCAGGATTACCGCGCAACCTGGGAGGCCATGCGCGCCTACACCGACCGCCGCGGTGCCCACAGCGGCTCCGAGCTGTGGCTGCTGGAACACCCCCCGGTGTACACCCAGGGCCAGGCCGGCAAACCCGAACACCTGCGCGACCCCGGCGCGATCCCGGTGGTGCAGTCCGACCGCGGCGGCCAGGTCACCTACCACGGCCCAGGGCAACTGGTGGTCTATCTGCTGGTGAGCCTGCGCGAGATCGATATGGGGATCCGCCAACTGGTCAGCACGCTGGAGGGCTCGGTGATCGATCTGCTGCAGGCCTACGGCATCAGCGCCGCCGCGCGCCGCGACGCCCCGGGGGTGTACGTCGACGGCCGCAAAATCGCCTCCCTGGGCCTGCGGGTCAGGCGCGGCTGCACCTACCACGGCCTGGCCCTGAACGTCGCCATGGACCTCGCACCCTTCGCGCACATAGATCCCTGCGGTCACGTGGGGATGGAAGTGACGCAACTGCGCGACCTCGGCGTGACCCTGAGCGTGCAGGATGCCGGCGTGGCGCTGTTGCCGCACCTGTGCCACCGTCTGGGCCTGAGCTGCCGACCCGGCGCGGGTCAACTGCCGCACCCAGACCCGGCTTGATGCCGGTCAAGCAAGGCCGGCCCGGCGGTTGTGCCCGGCCAGACCCGGCGCTCAAGCTTCGGCTTTGCCCGATCACCCCCATTCGATCAAGGGTCCCGCCATGAGCGCTGCACAGGTCACCCTGGACGGCAACGAAGCTGCCGCCTACATCGCCCACCTGACCAACGAAGTGGTGGCCATCTACCCGATCACGCCGGCCTCGCCGATGGGCGAGTGGTCCGACGAGTGGTCGTCGCTGGGCGTCCGCAACCTGTGGGACACGGTGCCCGCAGTGGTGGAGATGCAGAGCGAGGCGGGCGCCGCCGGCGCCACCCACGGGGCGCTGCAGGCCGGGGCGCTGGCCACCGGCTTCACCGCCTCCCAGGGCCTGCTGCTGATGATCCCCAATATGTACAAGATCGCCGGTGAGTTGACGCCGCACGTGCTGCACGTCTCGGCCCGCTCGCTCGCGGCACAGGCACTGTCGATCTTCGGCGATCACTCGGACGTGATGGCCTGCCGCGGCACCGGCTTCGCCATGCTGTGCGCGGCCAGCGTGCAGGAAGTGATGGATTTCGCGCTGCTGGCGCAGGCTGCCAGCCTCGCCGGCCGTATCCCCTTCGTGCATTTCTTCGACGGCTTCCGCACCTCGCACGAGATCAGCAAGGTCGCGCAACCCGACCGCGCCACCGTCCGCGCCATGATCGACGAAGAGCTGGTGCGCGCGCACCGCCACCGCGCCCTCTCGCCCGACCACCCGGTGCTGCGCGGCACCTCGCAGAACCCCGACGTGTACTTCCAGGGGCGCGAGTCGGTAAACCCGTACTACGCCCGTCTGCCCGGCCTGGTGCAGGCGGTCATGGACCGCTATGCCGCGCTCACCGGGCGCCAGTACCGGCTGTTCGAATATGTCGGCGCCGCCGACGCGGAGCGCGTCATCGTGCTCATGGGTTCGGGCATCGGCGCGGTCGAGGAAACGGTCGAGACCCTGCTCGCACGGGGCGAACGGGTCGGCCTGCTCAAGGTCCGCCTGTACCGGCCGTTCGCGGCCGACGCCCTGCTGGCGGCCCTGCCCGCCGGCGTGCGCCGGATCGCGGTACTCGACCGCACCAAGGAACCGGGCGCCGACGGCGAACCCCTGTACAAGGACGTGCTCGGCGCCCTCGCCCAGGCCCATGCCGACGGGCGGATCGAGCGCATGCCGCGGGTGGTCGGCGGACGCTACGGCCTGTCGTCCAAGGAGTTCACCCCGGCCATGGTCGCGGGCATCTATGCCGAACTGGGGCGGGAGCGGCCCCGCAACCCCTTCACGGTCGGGATCATCGATGACCTCAGCCACACCAGCCTCGACTGGGATCCGGGCTTCCAGCCCCGCGCCGCCGCCGGCGTCAGTCGTTGCGTGTTCTACGGCCTGGGCTCGGACGGCACGGTGTCGGCCAACAAGAACTCGATCAAGATCATCGGCGACCACACCGACTTCCAGGTCCAGGGCTATTTCGAGTACGACTCGAAAAAGGCCGGCGCGGTGACCATCTCGCACCTGCGCTTTGGCCCGACCCCGATCCGCTCCACCTACCTGATCGGCGCCGGCGAGGCGCAGTTCGTCGCCTGCCACCAGCCGAACTTCCTCAACCGCTACGACATGCTGGCCAAGGCCGCCCCGCTGGGCGTGTTCCTGCTCAACACGCCGGAGCCGGTACACCGGGCCTGGGACAGCCTGCCGCGCCCGGTGCAGGACACCATCATCGCCAAGCAGCTGTCGTTCTACGTGATCGACGCCTACGGCATCGCCCAGGCGGCGGGCATGGGGCGACGCATCAACACCATCATGCAGGCCTGTTTCTTCGCCATCACCAAGATCCTCGACCCGACCGAGGCGATCGGGGAGATCAAGGCCATGGTGCAGAAGACCTACGGCCGCAAGGGCCGGCGCCTGTTGGAGCGCAACTACGCCGCCATCGACGCCGCGCTGGCCGGGCTGTACCGGGTCACGGTACCGATCGCCGCCAGCAGCACCATCGAGCTGCCGCCGGTGGTCGCTGCCAATGCGCCCGAATTCGTGCAGCGCGTCACCGCCACCCTGATCGCCGGCTTGGGCGCCCGCCTGCCGGTCAGCGCCATGCCCGCCGACGGCAGCTGGCCGCTGGGCACCGCGGCCTACGAGAAGCGCCAGCTGGCGCTGGAGATCCCGCGCTGGGAACCGGACCTGTGCACCCACTGCGGCAAGTGTCCGTTCGCCTGCCCGCACGCCGCCATCCGCTCCAAGGTGTTCGACGCGGCCCTGGCG
>JBFZDU010000233.1:0-3050 GCA_041307205.1 Gammaproteobacteria bacterium
TGAACGCGTTACAGCCGACGTTGGCTTTGAGCAGGGGAGCGCGGACGAGGTTTAACGGTTCATCGTGAGGTGATCGGAAGGTTGGGCGCGGTCGATGGCGGGTTTTGCGGGGCCGATTCCAGCTTTTGCGGGGAAATCATCACGTCGCGGCGGCGATCGGGGTCGGGCAGGCAGGGTTCACCTGGGCCGCTTCCCACCCGAGCCGCCGGCAGAGCCGGCGCAGATTGCAGGCCGCGCCGATCAGGTAGTTTTGCAGGCGCACTTTCACCAGACCGCGATAGCGGGCGTGGCGCAGCCCGTAGCCGCGGACCAATTCGCTCTGCGTGCCTTCAATGGCGTTGCGTCGGTGCATCTCCTGCTTGAACTCGGCGGTCTGCATTTCCTGCCGGCGGGCCTGCAGGAAGCGGTGATGTTCGCCGACCACCAGCGTGCGATGCGACTGCGTGGCGCCGACGCATTCCGAGCGTTTGGGGCAGGCGCCGCACAGGGTGTCGTTCCATTCCAAACGAAAACTCACCTTGCCCGTCCTGGCTTCCTCCAACCGGCTGCAGTTGGTGCTGCGCTGGCCGGCCGGGCAAACGGCGGAGCGTCCCGCGACATCCACGTCGAAGGCTTCCGCGGTAAAGGTCTTCCCACGATCCGGCGCGGCGGGCGCCGGGCCGCGCAGGTCGCGGCCTTCGTCGTGGGCGTCCTTCAAGCTCTGGCCCCAAACGTAAGCGCCATCCACATACAAGGCGTCCGGTGCCGCCAAGCCGAGGCTGGCCTGTTCGGCGAGCACCTCCGTCAGCCCGGGCTTGTCGCTGGCGATGGCGTTTTGCGTGACGATGGCGGTGATAAAGTCGCGGGTCGGCTCGCCCCGGGCGCGCGGCTCGTCCTGCACGGTTTCGGCGACCTGGGTTTTGTAACCCACCCATTCCTTGTCCTTGGTCGTAGACTTGGAGCTCCACTGCGCCTCGGGCTCATGGGGATTGTGCACGGCGCCCGGCGGCTGGGCCCGGGTCTGCTGGCGTGCGCCTTGGGCGTCCACTTCGTAGTTTTCCTGAAAAACCCGGCGCAACACCTGCATCGGCCCGGCTTGTTCCCACACCGCCCCCTGGGCGTGCGCCCAGGTCAGGATCAGATTCATGTCTTCGCCGGCCTGCCGCACCTTGGCCTTGAGCGCCTCGATGGCGCTGCGGGGATCGACTTTGCTCTCGACGTAGCGCTCCCACTGCACCGTCCATTCCGCGGGCAACACCCCGCGTGCCTCCACCGCCTCCAGGGCCAGCCGGATGGCCTCGCGCGCGCATTCCAGCCGGCTCATCCGCGCCAACCGTCCGCACACATGCGTGGAGTCCAGCCGCTGCTTGGAACGTTTCGGCAGCCAGCCCCCGGCCACCAGCAGATCCAGCACTGCTTCGAAGGCCAGCCGCTGCTGCCGGCCGGCCAGCAGGCGATCCCGGAACACCGACAAGAGCGAAGGATCGCAGGCGACTTCGTCCGGCTGCAGGTGCAACGCCAGGCGCCAGCGCGCATCGTATTGCATGGCCTCCACCGCCTGCCGATCCGGGAGGCGCTCGACGATTTGCAGGATCAGCATGGCCAGCAGTTGCACCGGCTCCCGCGCCAGCCGGCCGTCGTCGGGATGGTAGAGCTCCGCCAAAATCGGACGATAGCGCGCGAGCTGAGGGAAGACCGTCTCGGCGAAAAACACGAAGAACTCCGCCCGCTGGCGCACCGCCTTGGGCACCCCGGCCGCCGCCGGGAACAGCGCGCGCAGCGCCGGATCCAACTCCCCGTCGAACCGCGCTGGCAGGCTCATGGCTGGGCCCTCGCGGGGCGGGTGGCGGGCTCGTGCTCGGCCCGCCACGCGGAGAGCAGGTGGAGAAACTGCGCGCGGTCGAGCCGTTGGAACGTCCGGCGGAAGGTCGGCTCGCTCGGCACGGTCAGTTGGCCGCTCGTGGGATGCGGGCGGCAGCGCAGGTGCCGGCGTTGCGGCTGGCTGAGCCGGGCGGCGAACGCGGCAAAACCCGTCGGTCCACGCTCGCCGGCGACGGTGGCGGTGGCGGCGATGGTGAGAATGGTCGCGAGCAGGTGGCGCGGACCGCGGCGGACGCGCGGGTCGGTGAACTGGTCGTGGTAGTGCTGCCACAGCGAGGCGAGTTTTTCCGAGGGGTAGGGTGAGCGCGCCGGAGGCAGCGGCACCTGCGCGGCCAGCTCGGGCGGCAGCGAGTCGGCGCACAACCAGGCACAGGCCTGCGGATGGAGCGGATGCACCCAGAGCTGTTTCGGGTGCTGCCGATCGCGGTAGAAGTCGCGATAGTCGCGGGCAAACCCGCCGGTCGGCCCGAGGTGAATCCAGTTCGCAGCTTTGTAACAGGTTCCCTCATACCGCTCGGGATCGACGAAGCTCTCGGCCACCAGCACGGGGTGGCCGTGGCTGGCGACCCAGTCGGCGGCCAGGCGCCGGGCGCAGCCGGCGAGCAGGTGGCTGGCGAGATTGGGCGAGTGGACGCGCTCGGTCAGCAGGAGAAAACGGCTGTTTTGCGCGACGAGGCGCAGCCGCGCGGCGCGCTGGGGATCGGACCAGCCAATCCAGCGATCCCGGGAGCGCAGGCGCCGCGCCGGGCTGGACCAGGCCAGCAGCGCAAGCCAGCAGCCGTCAGGGGCGACGGCGACATAGCGCAGCGTCTCGCCCACCAGCGTGGCGCTGTGCAAATAGTGTCGCGTGCACAGCAGGTGGTCGAAGCGCGGGCGTTCGCCGGGGGCAAGCAAGCGCAGGGTCAGCGCCGGCACCCCGGGCAGGGTCGCTGGCAGGTCGGAGTGTGCCATTCGTCCAACGGAACACATCCCGGTCCGATCCGCCATAAAAATCGCCCATCCTTTTGCCGGCCATAAGGCCGTCCCGCTGAGCGACGACGTTCCAGTCCCCGCCCCCGCTCAATTTATCCGTCCGCCCACGCCCATGGGTTTTTCAGCAGAATCTCCAGTTGGCGATAAACCCCGGTAATTATGCCATGAAAACACTGTGCCGCGCACTTCAGTTTGCCCCCGCGTTGGCGGCGGGTTTC
>JBFZDU010000234.1:0-5078 GCA_041307205.1 Gammaproteobacteria bacterium
CTGGGAGTTCTACAACGCGACCGTGGACGCCCATCCGATCCACATGCACCTGGTGGACTTCCGGATTCTCGACCGCCAGACCTTCTCCGCGGACCTGGCGCCCAAGGTGAACTCGGATGGGTCGGATGGCGCGATCATGGACCCGGCGAGTATCGTCAAGACCGGCGCCCCGGTTGTGCCCAACGCCTGGGAAGCCGGCAAGAAGGACACGGTCAAGTCGTTCCCGGGCGAAGTGACCCGCGTGCTGGTGAGCTTCAATCGCGAGGGTGAATATGTGTATCACTGCCACATTCTCTCGCATGAGGATCACGAGATGATGCGGCCTTACGAAGTGGTGGCAGCCCCGGCGCAGTGACCCGCCGTGCCTAGGCCGGGATAAGCACAGCGTTCCCGGCAGACCAGCAAACGGGAGGCTCACAAGCCTCCCGTTTTTTTATGCGCCGAACGGACTGCCAGGTTGTCGGGAACGGCGCGCTGTGCCGTATCCCGGCCTCTTAGGGCACTATCCAGTCCTCGACCTTCTCCAGTCGCTCCGGGTCGTCGGCCGCGAAACGGGTGATGTAAGCCCCTTTCGAGGAGAAGCGTTGGCCGGGCCCGATGCTGAACCGCGGAAAGGCCTGGGGGGCCGGGGCATTGCCCATGGCGGTTGGATAGTTCTCGGTCCACTCGACCAGGTAGTCGCGCAGGTATCGGCCGCGCAGCCGCAGCATGCCCTCGGTCAACAGGTTGCAGGCGGCCAGGGTGTTGCCCTGCAGCCGCTCGTCGGCACGCGGCAGGTCTTGCTCTTCCAGCCAGGTCCGCAGGTTGTAGCTCATGCGGAAGTCCCAGCGCGCCGGCGGATCGAATGGGTAGACCAGCAGGGCGGTGCCTTTCCAGGCGGCGTTTAGTGGCGCCCGCTCCTGACCGCCCAGCACGCCGGAGGCCAGGATGAGACCGGCTGCGGGCGGGTCTTCGACCACCGCGGACAGTGCCGCCAGATCCGCCGGCCGCAACCACAACACCAAGGCGTCGGTGGGGCCTATACCTGCCAGTGCGGCCTGCAGGGCGGGGACGTCGGTGCTGGCGAGGCTGCGCAGTTCGAGACCCAGGCCGGAATCGGCCAGCGCGGCCTGCAGGGCGGCAGCGGCACGCGCCCCCGACCCCTCGGGGCGGCTGACCTGCACCACCCGGGTAAGCCGGGCCGGCTGGCGCCGGTCCTGGAGGTAACGCGCGGCCACCTCGGCCTCCAGCAGCACGCCTTTGTAGAAGTAGAAGCTGTAACGGCCGCCGCTGGCGCTGCCCGGCACCTCGACATTGGGGAACAGGCAGGGCAGCCGTTCGCGCTCGCAAAAGCGCTCCACCGGCCCCCATTCGTCTGCCCCCAGGCCCGATGCCAGGGCGAACACGGGCTGGGCCGCGTACTTTGCCTGCAATTGCGCTTCCCAGGTTTCGACGGCGCCTTCCAAGTCCCACACATGCAGCTGCCAACCCTGGCCAGTGGGTGCCCCTGGATCGTCGCCGCGCGGCGGGTGGCGTGCCTTAAAGCAGGCCTGCAGGACACCCAAGAAGGCAGCGCGCTGCGCCGGATCGGTGCCGGGGGCCACGACCGTGGCGAAGTGGGCAACTGCCGCGTCGGCCCCGGGCGACGGGGTGTCAGAGAGCGTGCGCAGATAGGAGAGCAGTGCTTGCATAGCGGGTGGATCCAGTTCGTACCACGGCATCAGGTAGCTGAAACTGGCCCCGGTCGGTGAAGTGCCGGCACGGATTGCGCGTGCCAGGCTGGCGTCGTCGTAGGGCGGGCGGACTCGGAAATGGTAGTCCTGGAACTTGACCCCCGGGGCGCGCCGCGGCGCGCGGCCCACCGGCGCCGGGTGCTCGTTGCGGAACAGCGCGGGGGCGCTCACCGGGGGCACCCGCACCGCCCCCTCGGTCAGGCCCATGCCGCTGTATTGGTGACAGAGCACACAGGCCACTTCCCGGCCGCTGGCGCGCATGCCGCCCGGGCGCTCGCCCACCAGGGGGTCACCCGAAGGCAGTAGCCCTTGCTCATAGAGTCGCTGGCCCGCCGCTATCAGGTCGGCGGCAGCCGGCGCCGGCTCGGCCGCGGCGGCCGCAACCCCGCAGCCGAGCGCCAGCGCGGCACCAAGTTGCCGGGCCGAGCGCCGGCGCGGCAGCCGGTCGGTCCCCCGCATGTTCAACCCGCCGCCTGCAGCTGCCGATATTCGCGGACCAGGTCGTCCGGGGTGGTGAAGCCTTCGAGCCGCACCCAGGCACTGCCGGGCGCGGCCCGCATGAACACCACCGGGCGGTGGTTCATCTTGTCGACGTAGTAGCTCTCGAAGGCCTTCTGGACTTCGATGCTGGCATCGAGCGTCCCCGTATAGTGGTGCCACTGCGGGCCGGCATGGTAGCGCTGGGCGTATTCGAGCAGCCGTTCCGGCGTGTCCTGTTCGGGGTCGATGGAGACGGACACCATGTGCACCTGGGCGGCGTCCTCGCCGAGCTGGTCCTGAAAGGCGGCGAAGGTCTGGCTGAGCATGGGGCAGATCGCGGTGCAGGTGGTGTAGATGAAGTTGAGGACCACAGGGCGACCGTCGTCCAGCTCGGCGCGGAAATCGACCGTGGCGCCGTCGGCACGCACCAGCCTGATCTCCGGCAAGGCGTAGTTGGCCTGGGTGCGGACGAAACCCGAGGACGATTCCAGCATGTGGCGGTGGTGCGCGTGCGGATCGGCCGCTTCGGCCGCGGCTTGCAGCGGCAGCCCGGTGCCCAGGCAGCTAATGAGCCCGGCCAGGCACAAGCCGCGTGGCAGCAGTTTCTTGGTGTCAAGCATCTTTGGTGTCTCCCACTGGTTCGTATTTGGGTTCCGGGGCAATGGGTCGATTGGTTTCGACCTTGCGCGGCTATGCTTCCGCTTCCGGTGCACCGAAGTATATCGGACTCGGGCGGGTGGATCCGGTAGCACACGGGTATGATCGAGCCTGAGCACGACGACGGTTCGATGGCTTATCTGCACCAGGCAAAATTCGAGGAGCATCGCTGGCTGAATCTGGCGCAGACCCTGCTGCTGGTTGCGGGGATGGTGGGCGTCTTCGGTTTGTCGGCGCTGCTGCTGCTGGGTCCGCTCAGTGCGGCCTGGCTGGTGTTGCTGACGGTCCTGTTGCTGCTGGTCGCGCCGCGCTTGTCGCCGGCCCTGGTGCTGCGCTTGTACCAAGCCGAACCGCTGCGACCGCTGGCGGCGCCCAACCTGCATGCGGTGCATGCGGAGTTGTCGCGCCGCGCCGGCCTCGGCCGCGTGCCGCAGCTGTACTACATCCCGAGCCGCATCCTCAACGCCTTCACCGTGGGCGACCGCGAGGATGCCGCGATCGGGCTCACCGATGGCATGCTGCGCACCCTGTCGCTGCGCGAGCTGGCCGGCGTGCTGGCGCACGAACTCAGCCATGTGCAGCACAACGACATCCGGGTGATGGGCCTGGCGGACCTGGTCAGCCGCATGACCCAGGCGCTGTCGCTTACCGGCCAGCTGCTGTTGCTGATCGGGCTGCCGCTGTGGTTGCTGGCGTTGTGGGATATTTCGTTCGTCGGCGTTGCCCTGCTGCTGTTTGCGCCCACCCTCACGGCGCTGCTGCAGCTGGCGCTGTCGCGGACGCGCGAGTTTCATGCCGACCTGGGGGCGGCGCGCCTGACCGGCGACCCGCAGGGATTGGCGACGGCGCTGGCCAAGCTGGAGCGCTACCAGGGCGGCTGGCTGGAACAGGTGTTCTTTCCCGCACGCCACAACCCCGACCCGTCGCTGCTGCGCACCCACCCGCCGACGGCCGAGCGCATTCGGCGCCTGCTCGAACTGACGCCCGAGACCGCGCCGGCCGCAGAGGAACTGGCCGACCGCCTGCTGCGTGCGCCGCCGGCGCGTTCGCCACGGCACCGGCCGTGGGGGGTTTGGTATTGAAGGGCAGGACCCTACAGCCGCGCCCGCAGGCTCGCGATTTCGTCCAACAGGTCCAGCGCCAGTGCAATGCCGGCCAGGTTCACCTCCAGGTCGCGCTGCAGGTGGAAGGCGGTGCTGACCCGGCGGAGGCTGTGCACCGGAAAGCGCCAGGCGCTGCCTGGGTCGGAGCAAGGCTCGATGACGCCGTAGGCGACCAGGTCCCGGATGAACTGGTCGCTGACGCCGCAGGCGCGGCACAGTTGCTCCAGACCCAGCTCCTCTTGCAGCACCACGCCGCGGAGCACGGTGATGTCGACACTGCTCATGGCTCAGACCCCCATGCCCTGGCGCGGATCGAAGGCGAGTTCGCGACCCATGCGCTGGTAGAGTTCGCGCGCCGCGGGCGTATCCGCCGGCGGCAGGGCGATGCGCAGTTGTACGTAGAGATCGCCGGGCGGGGTCGCGGGGATGCCGCGACCCTTGAGGCGCAACCGGCGGCCGCCGTTGGAGCCGGGCGGCACCTTGAGATCGACCGGCCCGCCGGGGGTTGGCACCGGCACCGTGGCGCCGAGCGCCGCCTCCCAGGGGGTGACGGGCAGCTCCAGGTACAGGTCGCTGCCGTCGATGCGGTACAGCGGGTGGGGGCGGAAGGCGATTTCGAGATACAGATCGCCGGCGGCGCCGCCGCCTATGCCGGGCTCGCCCTGGCCCGCCAGGCGGATGTGCTGCCCCGGTTTGACCCCCTTGGGGATGCGCACCTTGAGGGTGTGCTCGCGGGTGCTGACCCGGCCCGCGGCGTCGGCCACCGGCCGCTGCAGGGTGATGCTGCGGGTGGTGCCCGCAAAGCTGTCCGCCAGGTCGATCACCACCCGGGCGTGGTGATCCATGCCGGCGGCCCGGTAGGCGGCAGCGGGCCGCCGCGCGCCGAAGCCGCGCCCAAACAGGCTCTCAAAGAAATCGCTGAAGGCGGCCGGATCGCCGCTGAATTCGACATTGGCACCCCAGTCGGGCGGCGGACGGAACTCCTGGCCGGTCTGCCATTGGTTGCCCAGCTGGTCATAGGCGGCGCGCTTTTCCGGGTCCTTGAGTACCTCGTAGGCCTCGCCGACCTCCTTGAACCGTTCCTCCGCGTCCGATTCCTTGCTGACGTCAGGGTGGTATTTGCGTG
>JBFZDU010000235.1:0-9196 GCA_041307205.1 Gammaproteobacteria bacterium
CCCTCACCAGCGTGCGTTGCGAGCGGCTTCCGGCCTGGCCGGACGACATTCCGCCCGGTGAACTGCGGGCGCGCGTCGCCGCGTTGGTGGCGATGCGCATCCTGCTGCCGCTGGTGCGGACCCACAGCCGCGCGCACCTGATCCGGGTCCTGAACGAGGACCAGAAGACCGTGGTGCGGCTGCGCGTGGAAGAGGTGCAGTGCGAGGCCGAGGGTCTGGACGAGCCGCGCACCCTGTTGCCGCGGGTCCGGCTGTTGCCGGTGCGCGGCTACGATGCCGACCTGACCGAGGTCGCCCGCATCCTGCGCGAGGACTTCGAATTGCCCGAGGCGCCGCGCGGCCTGCTCGTCGAGGCCTTGGCGGCGATCGGCCGCGAGCCGGGCGACTACAGTTCCAAGCTCGACATCCGCCTGCACGGCAGGCGCCGCGCCGACGCCTCCGCGCGGCGCATCTTCGCCTGCCTGCTCGACACCCTGGAACGAAACATCGCCGGCACCCGCACCAACCTGGATACGGAGTTTCTGCACGACCTGCGGGTGGCGACCCGGCGCACCCGTGCGGCGCTCACCCAGATCAAGGGCGTGTTGCCGGCGGCGCTGCAACAGGACTTCAAGGAGCGCTTCGGCTGGCTCGGCCAGGCAACGGGTCCGACCCGCGACCTGGACGTGTTCTTGCTGGAGTTCCCAGGCTATCGAGATGCCCTGCCGGCGCCGCTGCGCGAGCACCTCGCGCCGCTGCATGATTACCTTGTCAGGCACCAGCAGCAGGAGCAACGGGCGTTGCGCCGTAAGCTGGATTCGCCGCAGTTCCGCGCCCTGCTCAAGGACTGGCGCGAGTACCTCGAATCCGAGCTGCCGGCCGCGCCCGAGGCGCCTGCCGCGCTGCGACCGACCCAGGAGCTGGCGAGCGAGCGGATCTGGCGCATGTTTCGCCGCGTGTTGCGGGAGGGGCGGGCCATCAACCCCGCCAGTCCGCATGCCGAACTGCACGAATTGCGTAAGAGCTCCAAGAAGTTGCGTTACCTGATCGAATTCTTCCAGGCGCTGTACCCGGCGGAGGAACTCAAGCCGCTGCTCAAGTCGCTCAAGGTCCTGATGGAGAACCTGGGCCAATTCCAGGACTTCGAGGTGCAGGCCGGCAAACTGCAGTCCTTCGCCGCCGACATGCAAATCGAGGGCAACGCGCCGCTGCCCACCCTGCTGGCCATGGGCGCCCTGATCGGTGCGGTGCTGCAGCACCAGGAGCGGGCCCGCGCCAAATTCCAAGCCTGCTTCGAGGACTTTGATACGCACGCGAATCGTGCTGCCTATCGGCGGCTGTTCCGGCCCCCGCCACCCGAGGATCCGCCCGTGGACCCGCCGGCGGGTCCCCCCGTTGGGGAGCCGGCGTGAGGATACTCGGCGTCTACAACATCAAGGGTGGGGTGGGGAAGACGGCCACGGCGGTGAACCTGGCCTATCTCGCCGCGGCCGAGGGGCGCCGTACCCTGATCTGGGATCTCGACCCGCAGGCGGCCGCGACCTTCTACTTCCGGGTCAAACCGCGGGTGAGCGAGAGCAAGCAGTTGATCAAGGGCAAGATCGACCTGGACCAGGTGGTCAAGGGTACCGACTTCTACAACCTGGACCTGCTGCCCGCCGATTTCTCCTATCGCCACATGGACCTGCTGCTGGGCGACAGCAAGAAGCCGACCCTGCAACTGCTGCGCCTGCTGCGGCCGCTGTCCGACGAGTACGACCTGGTGGTGCTGGACTGTCCGCCGAGTATTTCGCTGGTGTCGGAGAATATCTTCCGCGCGGCCGATGCCCTGCTGGTGCCGACCATTCCGACGACCTTGTCGCTGCGCACCCTCGAACAACTGATGGACTTCGTCGAGGGCCACAAGCTGTTGACCCCGGTGTATTACTTCTACTCCATGTCCGATCGGCGCAAGCGCATGCACCTGGAGGTGATGGCGCGCAACGGCGACCCGCGCGCGCGGGTGCTGCGCAGCCGCATCCCTTATCTCAGCGACGTCGAGAAGATGGGTAACGAGCGCGCCCCGGTGCCGGCGTTCGCGCCGCGTTCGCCGGCGGCGCTCACCTACCAGGCCTTATGGGAAGAGGTCAAGACGCTGCTGTGAGGGCCGCTGTGCAGGGCCGCCATCCCTGGCGGCGCGTCCCGCTCAGCGCTGCTGCAATTCCACGCGAGGATTCTCTGCCTTGCCGGCGGGGTCCGCATCGTCAGCGGGCGGCGGTTCCGTGCCGTCGCTCATGCCGTCGGCATCCTGGTCGCCGGCAATCGCCACCGGCGTCTGGGGCGCCGCGGCGGTCTCGGGTGCAGGGGGTGGTGCGATCGGTGTAGCCGCGGCCTCGGGCGCCGCGTCAAGCGGCGCCGGGGGCGGTGGCATCCAGCCCCAAGGCTGACCATAACCCCAGGGCTGACCGTAACCCCAGGGCGGGACCATCGGGCCCGGACCAGGGTTGCCATAGGGACTGCCGTAATAACGCGACGGGGGGGCATACCCGGGACCGAACACCCGGCGCTGGCTCCAGCCGAAATCGGGCAGCGGGCGGACCCTGGGGTCGGCGCCGGGGTAGCCGCCTGCGACGCTGCGCTCCACCACGGCGCCGTCCGGCGTGATATGCGCATGCAGGCTCTGGCTGACCCAGCCGGGCGGTTCCGGACGGGTCGGTGGAGCCATCAGGTCGGGGTGAGCGGCGCGCCGCTCCTTGACCCAGTCCGGCACTGGCGGCCGGCCGGGGCGCGCGCCGGCCGCGACCGCATCGCGCCGCTCCTGAACCCAGTCGGGCACCCCGTAGCGGCTGGTGCCGGAGGGGCCGCAGGACATACCGGTCGCGGCGCTCGCGGCGGCAGGCAGCAGCGCGGCCAGGGTGCCCAGTGTCAGCACACCGCCAAGCAATAAGTCAGGTTTACGCACGATCAACTCCCCCTTGGGTATTCTGGGTGGACGGATGCGGCGGCCGAAGGCCAGCCTGGCTGGCGGGCATCGGGGTGCCGGGATTGCCCTGCATTCTAGGTTAAAAACCGGCCAGTGCCGGACCCCGTGCTGCGCCAGGCCGGGTCTGAAGTTCAACCCCCCGCCCCCATCTGGCGCGCGCGCTCGCCACGGGCGCTGCAGGCCGTCGCGGCGGCGCGGGCATCGTATTCCGCGGCGGCTTCCGGCCAGCCCTGGGCGTGGTTGAAAACCAGTTCGGCCAGGGCATCGATATGCTCCGCGGCGTCGTTCAGGCAGGGGATATAGCCATAGGCCTCGCCACCCGCATGAATGAACTCGTCGCGGTTCTCCATGGCGATCTCTTCCAGTGTCTCCAGGCAGTCGGCGCTGAAGCCCGGGCAGATCACGTCCACCGACTTGATGCCGGCCGCGCCGAGCTGGCGCAGGGTCTGATCGGTGTAGGGGCGCAGCCACTCCTTGGGGCCGAGGCGTGACTGGAAGCTGACCTGCCAGCGCTCGGGCGGCAACTGCAGGCGTTCGGCGAGCAGGCGGGCGGTCTTCTGACACTCGCAGAAATAGGGGTCGCCCTGATCGAAGTACTCGCGCGGGATGCCGTGGAAGGACATCAACAACTTTTGCGGCTCGCCGTGCTCTTGCCAGTGCCGGCGCACGCTCTCGGCCAGGGCGCCGATATAGGCCGCGTCGTCGTGATAGTGGTTGACGAAGCGCAGTTCGGGCAGCCAGCGCCACCGCCGCAACTCGGCGGTTACGGCATCGAAGATGGAAGCGGTCGTGGTGGCCGAATACTGCGGGTATAGCGGCAGCACCAGGATCCGGCGGGCGCCCGCCTGGCGCAGCTCGGCCAACCCGGCGCGAATCGACGGTTGGCCGTAGCGCATGGCCAGCGTGACCTGCACCGGGCCGGGCAGGCGCTCGGTCAGGGCGGGTTGCAGGGCTGCCTGCTGCCGCCGCGAGATGGTCAGCAGCGGCGAGCCCTCGGCGGTCCATACCTTGGCATAGGCCGCCGCGGAGCGGCCGGGCCGGGTATTCAGGATGATGCCGTTGAGCACCAGCCACCACAGCGGGCGCGCCATCTCCACCACCCTGGGGTCCCACAGGAACTCCTTGAGGTAGCGGCGGACGTCGGCGCGGCGCGGCGAGTTCGGGGTGCCGAGGTTGACCAGCAGTACGCCCAGGCATTCCGGGGCGTCGTGACGAAAATCGGGCGTTATGGGTTTCACGTTGGCGGGCAGGAGTGAATTACACAGTGCATGGTAAGCGATCCTTGCGGTTTGCGTCAGGCGCCGGCCGCGGCCTGTCGCAACCTTGCTTCCACGCGTGCCGCGTCGATCACCTGGGGGGCGAGGATCTTGGGGTAAAGGCGATACTGGGCTTCCACCAGCAGGGCGTGGCTGGCCGCGGCGTGCTCCAGGCGCAGGCGCAGCGCGTCCGGCAGGCCAGGCAGGGTGAGCAGGCGCGGTGCCAGCCAGTCCAGGTAGTCCGCGACCAGCGCCGCCTCGGCGGGCTCCGGCCAGTCGTTGCGCAGACCGGTAACGGGGAAGGCGGCGGCTGGCCAGGTCAGCTCGCCTGCCCCGGTGTCGACGGACGCGCCGCCGCCATCGTCCGTGCGGCGGATCCAGTGCCGCCGCGCGCCCTGGCCGGCCGCTCCGCGCACCTGCGCCTCCAGTTGCTCGGCGTGGCGGCGGCGGCTGCCCGGGTCCTGCAGTGGGATCCCGCGCGCCTGCAAGCTGGGCGCGAGGAAGGGTTCGCCGGCCGGCAGGGTGGCCTGCCAGTCGCGGGTTTCCACCTCGAACATCAGGCGCTCGGCCCCGGGGGAGGCGAGCAGCGCGAGCGGCTGCAACGCCTGGTCGAGCAGCCAGTGTTCGTAGCGGTCGGTCAATGCGAACGGCAGCGCGCTGCGGACCTGCTGCAGCGTGTCGATCAATGCCTGAGCCGCCCCCAGCATGGCGCCGACGTCGAGCACCGGATTGACGGGTACGCGGGTCATGCCTTCATCCGGATGCCAGCGTCCGAAGCGGAAGAACTGCTGGCGTGCGCGGCCCCGGTTGAGACTGCCCCAGGTGGGTTCGGGGCGCTCCGCCAGCACCTGCAGTTGCCAGCCCAGTCCGTCCGTGCTCAGTGCGCGGCCGGCGGCGGTCTCGACCACCTGCACCACCCCGTAGAACGGGTTCAGGCGGCGCACGCCGTAACACTTGACCGGGGCGGCCGGAACCGGCGTCACGATGCGCAACCGTCAGGGGGGCTGAGCTTCCCGGGCGCCCCGGGCCGGCTGGCGGCAGGGCTCACGGCAGCCGCTCCAACCGGCTGCGCAAGGTCTCTATCAAGCGGCTTGCCGGATCCTGCAGTTCGGGGTCGAGCACCTCGAACAGGTATTCGAGCTCGTCGAGCACAGGTTCGATCCGGTGGCGTTCGGTGAGGTGGTCGAGTTCGCCCGCCACCTGCTGCAGGTAGGCGTAAGGGTTCATGCCTTGTCTCCCCAGACGGCATAGACGGGATCGGCGTGCGCCAGGCGCCCGGCGTACTTGTCGTCGGCCGGGCGGGGCAGGCCGCGCAGCGAATAGGTCGCGAGATCGCGGTAGCCGCCGCTGCGCAGGAAGTACTCCAGCACCAGCCCGGGGCGCTCGAACTCGTGGGCGGCCTGCCAGGCGCGTATCACCTTGGGCGGGAACCAACGGTTCGAGAAGCTGAGAATGAAGCGCCCGCCCGGTCGCAATACCCGGCGGACCTCGGCGAACACGGCGAACGGCTGGATCAGATATTCCACCGAAACCGTGCAGACGACGGCGTCGAAGCACTCGTCCGCAAAGGGCAGGCGCGGGTCCAGGTTGAGATCGTGCACCAGCCGTTCGCCCAGCAGCGGGTTGGCCGCCAGTTCAGCGGCATTCATGCCCAACCCGGTCACGGCCGCGGGCCGCAAGTCGCCCGGCAGGTGCGACTTCCAACTGCTCATCAGGTCCAGCACCCGGGCGCCCGGTGGGATCAGGCGACCATACAGGGTTTCGATCTGGGCGGTGGCCGCGCGGTCCAGGTGATCCACCAGGCGCGGCTGGCGGTAGAAGGCGCCGTCGGTTTCGTCCGTCTCGCGTCCGAAGGGCGACCCGGCAAAGAAGTCGGTGGGTTGGCCCCGCCAGCGCGCCTGCATCCCTGGGCCGTCGGCGGTCACCAACTCGGCGATGTCGCTGCAGCGGCCGCCGTGCTCGTCGCCGCCGCGCCACACATCCAGGACCCGGGCGGCCAGGGTCAGTTCGCGGCCGGCCAGCGGATGGTTCAGGTCGACGATCAGCCCGGGACTGACTTGGCCCACCCGGAAGGGCGTGCGGTCTTCGGGAAAGATATCGCGCAGCCCTGCGAGGCAGCCGCGCGGGTAGAAACGTCCGGCGCGCGGTTCCACATAGACGCCGGGGCGCAGCCGGCGCTTGAACGCGGCGTCGGGCAAGCTCAGGCAATCGCTGGGCGCGCTGGCGGGCAGCAGTTCCCCTGGCGCGAAGCGGTGGCTGGCGGTGTGGCCTGCCGGTTGCCCTGCCAACTCGGCCTCGAGCGCCGGCGGCAGGATGTCGCGCCACAGGTTGAGCTTTTCCGCGACCAGGCAGTCGCTGTGGCGGGCCTGTTCGCTCCGCCAGGTCAGGGTGAATTCCATGGCCGCCATGGCGCCCGGGCTGAGCACCTCCAGGCGTTCGGCCCGCGGTGCTGCGGCCCGGTACAGTTCTGTGACAGTGGCGAGGTTCATTGCCGTAAGTCCTGTTCAAATACGGTTCAATCGAAAGAATAGCAGGATAAATATGGACAAAACCAGAATTTAAACTGGGTTTGCCTTGGCAACGGGTCATGCGGCTGCAGGTCGCAGTCCAGGGTGACGGCGCAGCGCCGGGTTGCGATGCGCGCCGCCTCGGCCAGGCCCTTATGCCGCTGGCGAGAGGTCCGGGTTACTCAGCGGTAGCCCAGGCGGAAGCCCACGGCGTTGAGGTAATCCGCTTCGGCCTGCAGTTCGGCATGGGTGAGGGGGTGTGCTTCCAGCCAGCCGTCGGGAAAGCGGGCGTCGATCTCGGTATCCTTTACAGTCAGTCGGATCAGCGGCTTGCTGCCGCCGGTACGGCCGCGGTGGAGCAGCACTGCGAGCCGTAACAACACGCACAGGCGGCGGGCCTCCTCGCGGGCGCCGTTGCCGATCAGCTCGAATTCGGCGGTCGGGAACTTGCGCCGGTGGCCCCGCACCAGGGCGGCCAGGATCGCCTGCTGCGGCCGTGAAAACCCCGGCAAATCGGCGTTGGCCAGGACGTAGGCACCGTGCTTGTGAAAGGAACTGTGCGAGATCAGCAGGCCGACCTCGTGCAGCCGTGCCGCCCAGTCGAGCAGGTGCGTATGCTCGGGGTCGTCGAGGCCCCAAGGCATGGCGGCTTGTTCGAGCAGCCCCACCGCGGTGGCCGAGACCCGGTTGCCCTGGTGCTCGTCCAGCCAGAAGCGCCGGCTCAGCGAGGCCACGGTGCGGTCGCGGGTGTCGTGGTGCTGGATGATGCCCAGCATCTCGTACAACAGGCCTTCGCGCAGGGCGAGATCGGAGACGCGCATCTGCTCTATCTTCAATGACTTGAAGACGGCCGACAGCACCGCGACCCCGCCGGCAAACACCGGGCGGCGTTCGTCAGTCAGGCCCTCGAGTTGGACCTTGCCGATGTGGCCGGCCGTGACCAGGGTCTTGCGCAGGCGCTTGAGGGCGCCACGGCTGATGCCGCGTTCGCTCCAGCCAGCCATCTGCACCACGGCACGAATCGCCTTGATGGTGCCGGAACTGCCGACGGCCAGGTCCCAATTCTCGGCCGCGAAGGCGGTATGCACAGGGCGCACCTCCAAGCGGCAGGCCGTGACAGCCGCGTCCATGGCCTGCTGGGTAACGCGCCCGTCGGGGAAGAACTTCTGACTGATGTTGACACAACCCATGAACAGGCTTTCGCGCTGCAGTGGCTCCATGCCCTGACCGAGGATCAGTTCGGTGCTGCCGCCGCCGATGTCCACCACCAGCCGGTGCTCGTGGCCAGCGGCCAGCCCGTGTGCCACCCCGACATAAACCAGGCGGGCCTCTTCGCGGCCGGCGATGACCTCGATCGGGTGGCCGAGCGCGGCCTCGGCGGCGCGCAGAAACTCGCCGCCGTCACGTACCTGGCGCAGGGTGTTGGTGCCGACCGCCCGTACCGCGCCTTGGGGCAGGGCCCGCAGCCGCTGGCCGAAGCGGGACAGGCAGTCCAGGGCGCGCTGCTGGGCGTCGCTGGTCAGCCGTTTGCGCGCGTCCAGCCCGGCGCCCAGGCGCACCATCTCGCGCAGCCGGTCGATGACCTTGAGCTGGCCGTTGTCCAAGCGGGCCACGATCATGTGAAAGCTGTTTGAACCCAGGTCGACAGCCGCGACCGTCTCCGGCACTGCTTTGAACAAGGAAATGGCCGACATGCGACAGACTCGGCGGCGGACAACGGACCAATCCTAACAGCCGAGACAGGGCGCTAGAAGCGCGCGCCGTTCAGCGCCGTTTAGCGCCGGCCGAGTTGGCGCAGTTGGCCGGGGGTCAGGGACCAGCGCAGCACACAAGCGCCCTGCGCGGGCCGGCCGTGGCAGCCGAGCAGGCAGGCCGCGCCCTTCTTCAGTTCCAGGAAACCCTCGCTACGGCCGCACACCAGCCAGGCGACCAGCTGCGAGAGGTCCGGCTCATGGCCGACCAGGCACAGGGTTTCGGTCGGCTCCTGTGCGGCGAGCCACGCCGTGATGATGGTTGGGCCGTTGCCGGGGGCCAGCTCCGGCAGCTCCACCAGGGGGCCGGGCTGAAAGCTCTGTTCGAGGATCTCGGCGGTCTGCTGCGCCCGGGTCAGCGGGCTGGCCGCGAGCAGGTCTATGCCGTCGACCAGCTTCGCCAGGCCGCGTGCGCCCTGGCGCATGCGCTCGCTGCCTTGCTTGGTGAGGGGCCGCAGCTCGTCGCTCAGGCCGCGCCTGGCGAAGTGAGCGCGGTCCTCGGCGATACCGTGACGAACGATCAGGATCTCCATAGAAATCGGGTTCCCGGCCCGGCAGGACGATACAATGGCCTGAAGATTAGCGCATCACGGTGGCCACGACATGAAGTATTGCAGCAGCTGCGGCGGGGAGCTGGTGGCGCGCGTCCCCGCGGGCGACAACCGTGAGCGCCGGGTCTGTCCGGTGTGCGGCACCATTCACTACCGGAACCCGAAGATAGTTACCGGCTGTATCCCCGAG
>JBFZDU010000236.1:0-2854 GCA_041307205.1 Gammaproteobacteria bacterium
CGGCCGAGCGCCAGATCGCGCTGTTCTCAGCCACCCTGCCCGAGGTAATCCGCAAAGTCGCCAACCGCCACCTGCGCGATCCCCATACCATCCGCATCCAGACCAAGACCGCCACGGCCGCTACCATCCATCAGCGCTACTGGACGGTCGGCGGACTCCACAAACTCGACGCGCTGACCCGTATCCTGGAAACCGAGGAGATGGACGGCGCCATCGTGTTCGTGCGCACCAAGACCGCGACCGAGGAGCTGGCCGAGAAGCTGGCGGCGCGCGGCTATGCCTGCGAGCCGCTCAACGGCGACATCGCCCAGGCGCAGCGGGAAAAAACCGTCGAGCGCCTGCGCAAGGGCAGCGTCGATATCCTGGTCGCCACCGACGTGGCGGCGCGCGGCCTGGACGTGCAGCGCATCAGTCACGTCATCAACTATGACATCCCCTACGACACCGAGTCCTACGTGCACCGCATCGGCCGCACCGGGCGCGCGGGCCGCGCCGGCGAGGCCATACTGTTCGTCGCGCCGCGCGAACACCGCATGCTGCGCGCCATCGAGAGCGCCATCCGTCAGCGCATCGAGCCGATGCAGATGCCGACGATCTCGGACATCAATGTCAGCCGCATGGCCCGCTTCAAGCAGCGCATCCGCGACACCCTAGGCGGCGAGACGGACCTGGCGCCCTACTACCGGCTGGTGAGCGAATACGAGCAGGAGTTCGACGAGGACCCGCTGCGCATTGCCGCCGCGCTGGTGCGTCTGGTGCAGGGTGACGAACCGTTGCTGCTGCCGGACGTCAAGCCCGAACCGCGCCCGGCGCGGGCCGAACGCGTGGAGCGCCCGGAACGGGGCGAACGACCGGAGCGGAGCAATCGGCCCGAGCGCCCCGAGCGCAAGCCGCTGCGCAAGTCCGATCCCGACCCCCAGGCCAAGCCGCTCAAGGATTTCCCCGATGTCGCCATGGATCGTTTCCGGATCGCCGTCGGTTACCAACATGGCGTAAAGCCCGGCAACATCGTCGGCGCCATCGCCAACGAGGCCGACATCGAGAGCTGTTACATCGGCCACATCGAGATCTACGACGACTTCAGCACCGTCGACCTGCCCGCCGGCATGCCGGCCGAGACTTTCAACAAGCTCAAGCACACCTGGGTGTGCCAGCAGAAGCTGGGCATCGAGCGTTTGGCCGATGCCGGCAAGGGCATGGATGACAAGCCGCGGCGCGCGCACGCGACCAAGCCGGATCAGCCGCTCAAACTGCGCAAGCCCAAGGCCGACAAGCCAGCCAAAGCGAAGCCGGAAGCGCGGGCCGAGGGTCGCGGATCGAGGAAAAAACCCTAGCCGCGACGCTGCCGCACCAGGTACTTGTCCAGTTCGTTCGCGAAGGCCTGCCGATCCCCCTGTGACAAGGCCGGCGGGCCGCCGGTATCTATGCCGCTGGCGCGCATGGTGTCGAGAAAGTCGCGCATGTTGAGTCGGGCGCGGATGTTGGCGCTGCTGAAGAACTCGCCGCGCGGGCTGAGGGCGTAGGCGCCTTTGTCGATCGCCTCCGCTGCCAGCGGGATGTCGCTGGTGATCACCAGGTCGTCGGGCGCCACCCGGCGCACGATCTCGTTGTCCGCGACATCGAAGCCGGCGGGCACCTGCAGCGCCCGCACATACCGCGAGGGCGGTGTCGGCAAAGCGTGATTGGCCACCAGGGTAACCCGCACCTGCGCGCGGTCCGCGGCGCGGAACAGAATGTCCTTGATCACCTTCGGACAGGCGTCGGCATCGACCCATACCTGCATTGCAGCGTCTCGGGACCGGAATAAGCCCGACTGGCGCCGGGCCGAATTCCATCCGCCGTGCGGCGCCTTAGCGCACTTTCACCTGCAACATTTCATCGCCCCGTTCGTCGGTGAGATGCACTGCGCAGGCGATACAGGGGTCGAAGCTGTGCACGGTGCGCAGGATCTCGACCGGCTGCTGTGGATCGTGCAGCTCGTGATTGTCCTGCAACGCGGCCTCGTAGGCGCCCGGTTGATCGTTGCCGTCACGCGGTCCGGCGTTCCAGGTCGAGGGCACCACCGCCTGGTAGTTGTCTATCAGGCCGTCCTTGATGACCACGAAATGCGACAGCGCGCCACGCGGCGCTTCCATGAAGCCAACGCCCTTGGCCTCGGCCGGCCAGGATGACGGATCCCACTGCGCCTCGTTGAAGGTCTCGGTGTCGCCGGCGCGAATGTTGGCCACCAGGTCGTCGTACCAGCCCTGCATGGCATCAGCGATGAGTTTCGTCTCCAGGGTCCGGGCCGCCGTGCGGCCCAGGGTCGAGAACAGCGCCCGGGGTTCTGCGTCGAGGGTCCGCAGGGTCGAGTCCACCAGTTCGCGGGTCGGCTCGTCCCCCTTGGCGTAGAGCACCAACACGCGCGCCAGCGGCCCGACCTCCATCGCACGCCCTTTCCAGCGCGGCGACTTGAGCCACGAATAGCCGTCTGCCACATCGAGGTGCTGGTAGGGTGGTTGCGGCCCGCCACGCCCCTGGTAGGCAAAGGTGGTCTCACCCTGCCAGGGATGCAGGCCCTGCTGGTTCCCGCCCTGGTAGTCGTACCAACTGTGCGCCACGAACTCCTGCACCTCCGCCTCGGCGCGCAGATCGACTTCGTGCAACTCGTTGAGGTTGCGGTCCAGAATGGCCCCCGGCGGAATCCACCAACTGGCCGGATCGCGCAGATTGCTGCCCGGCTTGGCGGAGGCGAAATCGCCGAACACCATGAAATTGCCGAGGCCCTCGCCGCGATAGAACCAGTCCTTGTAAAAGCCGGCAATCGCCAGGGTGTCGGGTACATAGACCTGGTCGACGAAAGTGCGCATCTGGT
>JBFZDU010000237.1:0-4385 GCA_041307205.1 Gammaproteobacteria bacterium
AGACGGCGCGCAGTGCCAATACCCCACCCAGGGAAACCAACAGGGCATACGCCATGACGCCGCGGCCGAGGAACAGGTCCGGAACGATATAAAACAACATGCTCATCGCCATGCTGACGAACAGGAAACTCAGTCCGATCCGCACCAGCAGGCCGGCAGTGAATCGCACGCCGCGCTGGTAGAGCCCGACCGCCGTCATGGACAGCGACATGACCACAGCATAAAGGATGCCGGTAACCCACAGCCCGTAGGGTGTGTCCGGCATCATGTCCGAGGAGAACTGGAATCGGATGTAAAATCCTGCCAGCAGGGCATAAAAGCAGATCAGGAATTCCAACAACCCGAGCAGCAGGTAGGTCTTGGATACGTAGTGACCGAACAGCCTTATCAAGTGCTAACTCCGATGGGTGGGCAATCGCTGCATCGGGCTGACGCAGTCAGCGACTGTGCGCTCGTACCCAGAACGCGGCACGCCAGGGATCGCCAGACCAGTCATCCTTGCCGGCGGAATCGCCGCGGGCAACGCAGGGTGCTGGCGCCGAGACTGTACGAGGACCCTGCGGCCATTGTTCATCCTCAAGCGAGCAACGCCAACCGATTCCGCCCCATGCCCAGATTCGCTCAACGGGCATACCGAAAGCCCGCTTCCAGATCCCGTGGCGGCTTTTCGCCATGCCCGTCGCCCTCACCCAAGTCCATCTCCCCGGGTGCGGCGGGAAGAGGAGTATCGCTTTGCAATGTTTCCCCCTAAAGATCCCCCGCCATCGCGCCGAGATTATAGCAAGCCAGGCACCGGAGCGAGGCGCTTTCCCAAGCCGGCAGCGGCCAGCGTGGACGGCTCGAAATGCATGAGTTGCGGGGGTATGATGCCCCGCTGGTCGCCCAATGGTGGGTGGCGTGGATATTTCTGAACAGGAACGAGAACAGCCAACCATGATCGCGCTGAACGATACCCGCATCGGGGTCATCGGCCTGGGTTACGTCGGGCTACCCCTTGCCGTCGAATTTGCCAAGAAGTACCCGGTCATGGGGCTGGACATCAATCCGGCCCGGATCGCCGAATTGCGGCAAGGTCGCGACAGTTCCCTGGAAGTAACGCCGGCAGAACTGGCCAGCGTGACCAACATGACCTACACGGATCAGGTAGCAGACCTGGCCAAGTGCAATGTCTATATCGTCACGGTGCCCACCCCGATCGACAAGCACAAGAGCCCCGACCTGCACCCCCTCATCTCTGCCAGTCGCAGCGTCGGCAGCGTCATCGGCAAGGGTGATGTGGTGATCTACGAGTCCACCGTCTACCCGGGCGCCACCGAAGAGGACTGCATCCCGATCATCGAACAGATCTCGGGTTTGAAGTTCAACCATGACTTCTTCGCCGGCTACAGCCCGGAGCGCATCAACCCCGGGGACAAGGAACACCGCGTCACCACGATCAAGAAAGTCACTTCTGGATCCACGCCGGCGGTGGCCGATTTCGTCGATGCCCTGTACGCCAGTATCATCACCGCCGGTACGCACAAGGCCAGCAGCATTAAAGTTGCCGAAGCCGCCAAGGTCATCGAGAACACCCAGCGCGACGTCAATATCGCGCTGATCAACGAACTGGCGCTCATTTTCAACCGCCTTGGTATAGACACCGAAGAGGTGCTGTTGGCCGCGGCTACGAAATGGAACTTCCTGCCGTATCGTCCCGGGCTGGTCGGCGGACACTGCATCGGCGTGGACCCCTACTACCTGACCCACAAGGCGCAGGCCATCGGCTACCACCCGGCGATGATTCTGGCCGGGCGACGCATCAACGACAGCATGGGGCAGTTCGTGGCCGGCAGCGTGGTCAAGCTGATGTTGCAGCGCGCCCTGCCGGTCAACGGCGGCCGCGTCCTGATTCTGGGCCTGACGTTCAAAGAGAACTGCCCCGACCTGCGCAACACGCGAGTGGTCGACATCATTGCCGAGTTGGGCAGCTACGGCATGGCGGTCGACGTGTACGACCCCTGGGTCAGTGCCACCGAGGCCGAGCACGAATACGGCATCCGCCCGATCGAGACCCCCACGCCTGGCAGTTACGACGCCGTCATCCTGGCCGTGGGCCATCGGCAGTTCGCGGCCATGGGCATCGCGGGAGTGCGCGCCCTGGGCAAACCTGGCGCCGTAGTCTACGACGTGAAGTACCTGTTCCCCGCCGCCCAGACGGACGGGCGCCTGTAGGGCGTCGAGGAAACTCCAGAAATGCGCATATTGGTCACCGGCAGCGCCGGCTTCATTGGTTCGGCACTCTCGCTGCGGCTGCTCGAACGTGGCGACGAGGTGATCGGGGTCGATTGCCTCGACGACTACTACGATGTCTCGCTGAAGGAGGCGCGCCTCGCCCGTACCCTGGCGGACCCGGGCTATACCGATGTCCGGGCCCGGATCGAGGACCGCGACGCCATGCGCCGCACCTTCGCTGAACTGCAGCCACAGCGCGTCGTCAACCTGGCCGCCCAGGCCGGGGTGCGGTACTCGATAGAGAACCCGGACGCCTATGTCGACAGCAACCTGGTCGGCTTCGCCAATATCCTCGAAGGCTGCCGACACCATGCTGTCGAGCACCTGGTCTATGCGTCATCGAGTTCGGTATACGGCACCAACACCAACATGCCGTTTTCGGTGCATCACAACGTGGACCACCCGATCAGCCTGTACGCCGCCACCAAGAAGGCCAATGAGCTGATGGCACACGTCTACAGTCACCTGTACAGGGTGCCGACCACCGGGCTGCGATTCTTTACCGTCTACGGCCCCTGGGGCCGCCCCGACATGGCGCTGTTCAAATTCACCCGCGCCATCCTCGCGGGCGAACCCATCGATGTCTTCAACTACGGCCAACACCGGCGCGACTTCACCTATATCGACGACATTGTCGAAGGGGTGATCCGCACTCTGGACCACATCGCCGAGCCCAATTCACAATGGACCGGAGAAAAGCCAGATTCCGCGACCAGCGCCGCTCCCTACCGGCTTTACAACATCGGCAACAACCAGCCGGTGGAGTTGCTGCACTACATCGAGACCCTGGAAAAAAATCTCGGCCGCACGGCCGACAAGAACCTGCTGCCGCTGCAACCCGGCGACGTGCCCGACACCTACGCCGATGTGGACGACCTGGTGCGCGACGTCGACTACAAACCCGACACCAGCGTCGAACATGGCGTGGCGCGATTCGTGGAATGGTACCGCGACTACTACCGGTGCTAGTGAGCTGCAGTCGGTGCTGATCGGGCGCCATGCCGCCCTGCCCGGAGCAACGAACCTCCCCACCCCTCGGGTGCGACCGTCGATTTTTTTTACACATCCGCCCTTTGGTTCGGCGAACAAAAGCTTAATAAGCTGATTTTGAACACTTATTGCATATTGGCATAGATAATGCTTATGGCATCCCATGCGGGGAATCGAGCAATTTGCTGCAGCAGCCGGGCGCGCGGGGGTGGCAGTGAGCGTGCTGGCGCTGCTGGTCTGCAGCCCTGTCGGCGCCACTGCCCCTGAGCGTGCCGCGGCCGTCGAATTGACCGAACAGGCGCTGCGCTACGTCCACGGCGAGGGCGTTACACCTGACCCCGACCGCGCGATCGCGGACTTGTGCACCGCCGCACGCAGCGGTTACGCGCCGGCGGCGTACGAGTTGGGGTGGTTGTATCTAAATGGCCGCGGCGTGGCGCGTGATGACGACCTCGGCGCCGCCTGGTTGCACGAAGCAGCGCGGCTGGGAGAGGCGGCCGCGGCACGCGTCGTCAAGCGCCTGGCCGCGGCCGGTACCACACCACTGCGGTGCATCGACAGCCAGGGCGTCCCCGTGGAATTGGCCGGTGGCCGGCGCGGCGACGTCGAGGCAGCCATCGCGGCCTTAGCGCCGGGTTACGACCTGGACCCTGCCTTGGTGGTCGAGGTGGTTGCAGCCGAGTCCGGCTTCAATCCCCAGGCGCGCTCACCCAAGGGTGCGCTCGGGCTGATGCAACTCATCCCGCCCACCGCCAAGCGCTTCGGTGTCAGCGATCCATTGGAGCCGGGGCAGAACCTGCGTGGTGGCATGGCCTATCTGCGCTGGCTGCTGACCCGCTTCGACGGCGATTTACGCCTTACCCTGGCCGGCTACAACGCCGGCGAGAACGCCGTGGAGCGGCACGGCGGCGTACCGCCTTATGCTGAGACCCGCGCTTATGTACATCGCATCTTGTCCCGCTACGGCAAGACGCATCACCCGGTGCCCGTACAGACCCTGTGAGCGCCGGCATCAGGGCCGCTGCTCGCCCACCAGCATGGCCAGCCCTGCCGTACCCGCACCGTCGTCGCTGCCACCATCTTCGCGGTAATAACGAACGCGCAGGCCACGAAACAGCGCCAGC
>JBFZDU010000238.1:0-3483 GCA_041307205.1 Gammaproteobacteria bacterium
GGCCTGGTGGTCCATCCCGGCAACGGCAACCGCCGGGGCACGCTGCTGAACGCGTTGCTGCACCGGGTGCCGCAGGTGGCCGAACTGCCGCGTGCGGGCATTGTGCACCGGCTGGACAAGGACACCTCCGGCCTGCTGGTTGTCGCGAAAACCCTGCGGGCGCACACCGAACTGGTGCGCCAGCTGCAGGCGCGCACCGTCAAGCGCGAATACCTTGCCCTGGTATATGGCGAGGTTGACCGGTCGGGCACGGTTAATGAGCCGCTGGCGCGCGATCCCCACAATCGCACCAAGCGCACCGTGCACAGTATGGGCAAGGAAGCGGTGACGCATTACGAGGTGGTCGAGCGTTTCCCCGGTATTACGCTGTTGCGCTGCAGGCTGGAAACCGGGCGCACCCACCAGATCCGGGTGCATATGCAGCATATCGGCCACCCGCTGGTCGGTGATACGGTCTACAACGCCAGCCGCCGCAGCCATCTCAAGCTTCCCTTCCCGCGCCAGGCGCTGCACGCCGAACGACTGGGCCTGGTCCATCCGGTCACGCAGGAACTCATGCAGTGGGAATGCCCGCTGCCGCCTGATTTCGCCACGCTCCTCGAGGCCTTGCGTCAAAACAAAGCCTGGGACAAATAGTCCGGTGGTTCTGCCCGACTGGCCCGCGCCTGCGCGGGTTAAAGGCCTGATGACCACGCGCGAGGGCGGGGTGAGTCAGGCGCCCTGGGCCGGTTTCAACCTCGGCGACCACGTCGGCGACCATCCGGCGCATGTGGCGGCCAACCGCGCCCATCTGCGCCAGCAACTGCCAGGCGAGCCGGCATGGCTGCGTCAGGTTCACAGCGCCCGGGTGGTCGAAATCGGACGCGAGCCCAACCCTGAAGCCGATGCCGCCTACAGCCGTCAGACCGGACAGGTCTGCGCCGTGCTCACCGCCGACTGCCTGCCAGTGCTGTTCTGCGACCGTGCCGGCAGCGTGGTGGCGGCCGCGCATGCCGGCTGGCGCGGACTGGCGGGCGGTGTGCTGGAAGCCACGGTGGCCGCGATGGGGGTGCCGCCTGAAGAGGTGCTCGCGTGGATGGGCGCTGCCATCGGTCCGCAGGCGTTCGAAGTGGGAGACGAGGTGCGCGAGGCGTTCATCGCGCAGCATGCCGAGGCCGCCGAAGCCTTTGTGCCGCAGCCCATGCCGGGCAAGTGGCTTGCCGACATCTACCGGCTGGCGCATATCCGCCTTGAACACGCCGGCGTGCAGGCGATATACGGCGGCGGGCGTTGCACCTATCAGGAGGCGGAAAGCTTCTACTCCTATCGCCGCGACGGCGTGACCGGCCGCATGGCGGCGCTGATCTGGCTGGAATAAGCCCTTAAAAGTCTTCGCGTACGCGCAGGTAGCGAGGGAAACGCGGCAGGCCGTTCTTCGTCAGATGCTGGTAGCGGTAGGTGACGCGCGTGCCGAGGGGCGGCGGTTGTAGGCGCAACGCGTCGGTGAGGCCGCTGCCGATGCGGAAGCGTTTGCCGTCCGGCATTGCCATTTCCAGCGCGCCCGTCATGCCCTGGTATTTGCCCTTTCCGGGCGTGTGGCCGACCACGATCGCCTCGGCGTCCTGCCAGGGCTTCAGCTTCAGCAGCGCATCGCTGCGGCCCGTCGCATAGGGGGCGTCGGCGCGGTGCAGCATCAGCCCTTCGCCGCCTGCATGCACCACGGCGTCGAGCTTTTGCATCAGCGCGGCACGATGGCTTACGCGCGTTTGCTCGACCACCTCCAGCCAGGGCACGCCGGCCTCGGCCACGATTCCCTGCATCTGCGAAACACGTGAAGTGAAATCGCCCGCCGCGCCGGGCAATTCGAAAATCAGGTAACGCACCTGCCGCCATTCGGCATCCACCGCCTCGGTCTTTCGCACCGTGCCCGACAGCGCATCGAAGCGGTCGCGCGCGATCCACAATTCGCCGTCCAGCGGCAGCGCCGGGAAGTTCGCCGTGAACCAGACCGGCGCGGGAACGCGTCCGCCGCCGCGAAAATGCAGGCTGCGGCCGTCCCATTGCGCGCGTACGCCGTCGAATTTCTCGCTCACCCAGTATTGGCTGACGTCGACGTCGGCGGCGTAGACCTCGGCCAGCAGCATCGCCGGCGCCGGCGGCGTGTCGGCCCACCCCGCAGGCGAAGCCAGCGCCAGCAGCGCCAGCCACACTGTTGTAACGGTGCGTGCTATTCCAGCCACTTGTGCAGGAACTGCGCGTGGCCCATGGCCGGGTCGAGTTGATAGGCCGTGAAACCCAGCCGCTGGTACAGGGCGCGCGCCGACGCGTTGCCGTCCAGCACTTCCAGCGTCAGCTTGCAGGCGCCGCGTTCGCGCGCGATCGCCTCGACCTCGGCAAACAGCCGAGCCGCAATGCCATGGCCGCGATGGCTGGATGCGACCACCACGTCGTGCACGTTGACGAGCGGCTTGCAGGCAAAGGTGGAAAAGCCCTCGATGGCGTTGACGAGGCCGACCGGCGTTTCACCGTCGAACGCCAGCACGCTGAAAATGAAGGGCCGTGCGGCAAGCGAGGCGACCAGATTGGCACGTGCGAAGTCGGACAGCGGCTCGCCGCCGCCCGCCGGGTCGCGCGCGTAATGGTCGAGCAGTTCGATCAGTGCGGCGGCGTGCGCCGGGTCGTCGTAGCGTGCGCGAACGACCTCGATCATGGCGTGATCATTGCGTGTCGATGCGCATCGACAGGTCCACCGCCCGGATGTGCTTGGTGAGGCTGCCGATGGAAATGCGGTCGACCCCGGTTTCGGCCACCGCACGCACGGTTTCCAGCGTGATGTTGCCGGAGGCTTCGAGCAGGGCGCGGCCGCCGGTCAGCGCCACCGCCTCGCGCATCTGCTCCAGGCCGAAATTGTCCAGCAGGATCAGCTCCGCGCCAGCGGAGAGGGCTTCGCGCAGCTGCTTCAGCGTTTCGACCTCGATCTGCACGCTGACCCTGCCGGCGGCCAGCTTGAAGGCGGTTTCCAGCACCGGCGCGATGCCGCCGGCCGCCGCGATATGGTTCTCCTTGATCAGGATGCCATCGTACAGCCCCACCCGCTGGTTCTGCCCACCGCCCACCCGCACCGCATATTTCTCAGCGATACGCAGGCCGGGCAGGGTCTTGCGGGTGTCGAGGATGGCGGCACGGGTGCCGGCCACGGCCGCGACATAGGGGCGGGTGGCGGTGGCCACGGCCGACAGGGTCTGCAGGAAATTCAGCGCCGGGCGCTCGGCGGTCAGCAGGGCGCGGGCATTGCCAGAAATCTCGGCCAATACGCTGCCGGACGCGACAAAATCGCCCTCATTGACCTGCCAGTCGATACCACAAGCCGGGTCGAGTGCCCGAAAACAGGCGTCGAACCACGGCCGGCCGGCGATCACCGCTGGTTCACGGCAGACCACGCGGGCGCGGGCGGCCTGCGTCGCCGGGATGAGTTGGGCGGTAAGGTCACCGCTGCCGACATCC
>JBFZDU010000239.1:0-6675 GCA_041307205.1 Gammaproteobacteria bacterium
GCCGACCGCCAACTTCGGCTACGGCTGCATGGACCTCGCCTGCAGCTTCAGCGACGGCTCGACCGACAGCGACGGCATCGCCGCGTGGCACTGGGACTTCGGCGACGGCGCGACCGCCAACACCCGCAACCCCAGCCACAGCTTCGCCAGCGCCGGCAGCTACAGCGTCAGCCTGACCGTGACCGACAGCGCCGGCGCCACCGCCACCGCGACCAAGACGATCAGCGTCACCTTGACCCTGGTGGTCAGGGACACAGAGGCGCCGCAGGTCGTCATCACCAGCCCGGCGGACGGCGCCAAGGTGAGCGGCAGCGTGACCCTGTCGGCCAAGGCGACCGACAACCTGGGCGTGCAGCGGCTGGAACTCTACGCCGCCGACAAACTGCTGTGCACCGGCACGACCAGCGCCTCCTGCAGCTGGAATCTGCGCAAGGTGGCGGCTGGCAGCTACCAAGTGCGGGCCGAGGCGGTCGACGCCGCCGGCAACCGCGACAGCCACGCGATCACCGTCGAAGTGACCTCCACCTCGACCAGGGTCACCGGGAAGAAATAGCCAGGGCGGCCCGCGGGGGCGGCGCAGGCTGGCGCCGCCCCCTGGTTTCGTGCCGCCGGCCGGCAAACTCACTCGCCGCAACACCCTGTTGTCAAGTGACTTTACACCTGGCGGGACCCTGAGCGCCGCAGCCGCCAAGCCCACTGCAGTGGTCTGGCGTTAAGCGGCTGATATAACTATCTTTTAATTCGCGCTCTGGAATCCAGCCGGCGCGTGGCCCGCATCTTGCTAAGTAGTACTACGGACGAATCCGGCCGGGCCTTCCAAGAACAACGAACGCGATGCAGACCTGGGGCATGCTGATGGCGGGGATAATGCCGGCACTGGCCGGGATCGTGCTCGTGACCGCCGGCGAGCTGACCCACTTCCGGGAAGGCAGCGGCGCCCAGGGCTGCGCGGCGACGGCGGTCAGGCTGGGCAGCCTGCCGGCCGATGCCTGCGCCAAACACCCTGCGGACCCGGCCCGGCCGGGCCCGGCCGTCCACCTGCTGCGGCTGAACGCCTTCACCCCCGGCGAACCGGCGCATGGCTGGGTGTACCTGGGCCGCCTGGACGCGGGCGGCTGGACCCCGGGCAAGACCGGCGGCGAGTTCGCCGGCCTGCGTATCACCCTGGCGGAGGCGGGCGCCGGCAACCAGGGCCTGCGGCTGCACTGGCGGGACACGACCCCCGCCGCCGGGGCCCGGCCCCCGCCGCAGCTCGACCTGGCGCTCGCCCTCGGCAGCGCCGCGCCCGGGGGCACGCCGGACACGGCCTACTACCTGTTCGCGGACCGGGCCCTGGCGCCGGCCACCGGCTCTGACGCCCTGCGGCTCGAACCCGAGCACTTGGTGCACGCCTCCCTGTGGGCGCGCCTCGCCGACCCGGCCGGCGCGCCGACCCGGCCCCAGGAGTACCTGACCGCGCCCGCCACCCTGGCGCTGCTGGGGGTGCCGTTGTTGGGCTTCGGCCTGCTCTGGCAACGCCGCCGGTGGCGCTGAGCGGCGGGCCTCACCCGGTGCCGGACAGGGTCGTCATGGGCCAGCGCGGGCGGACGTCGAAGGCCAGGCTCTCACCCTGCCCGGCGCTCAGTCTTTGCCAGCCGACATAGGCGATCATGGCGCCGTTGTCGGTGCAGAACACCGGCCGCGGATAGCAGGCACGGCCGCCGCGTTCGGCCATCAGCCGGTCCATCCTGGCCCGCAGCCGCCGGTTGGCGCTGACCCCGCCCGCGAGCACCAGGGTGGCGACCCCGGCCTGCTCGACGGCACGGCGGCACTTGATCGCCAGGGTGTCGACCACCGCGTCCTCGAAGGCGCGGGCGATGTCGGCCCTGAGCCGCGCCAGGGCGCCGTCGCCAAGCCCCCGGGACTCCTGCTGCAGGGTGGCGAGGGCATGGGTCTTGAGGCCGCTGAAACTGAAATCCAGGCCCGGCCGGTCGGTCATGGGGCGGGGAAAGCGAAACCGCCCCGGGTCACCCTGCTCGGCCAGGGCCGCCAACGCCGGCCCGCCCGGGTAGCCCAGGCCGAGCAGTTTGGCAGTCTTGTCGAAGGCCTCGCCGGCGGCGTCGTCCACCGACTCGCCGAGCATCCGGTAGCGGCCCACCCCCTCGACCTCGACCAGCTGGGTGTGGCCGCCCGAAACCAACAGGGCGACGAACGGGAAGGCCGGCGGGTCCGGCTCCAGCATCGGCGCCAGCAGGTGGCCCTCCATGTGGTGCACTCCGACCGCCGGCACCCCCAGCGACCAGGCCAGGCTGCGCGCGACGGCCGCCCCGACCAGCAGGGCCCCGACCAGCCCTGGCCCGGCGGTGTAGGCCACCCCGTCGAGGTCGGTCACCGCCAGGCCGGCCTCGTCCAGGGTCTGGTGCAGCAGCGGCAGCAGCTTGCGGACGTGATCGCGCGACGCCAGTTCCGGCACCACCCCGCCGTAATCCGCGTGCAGCTCGACCTGGCTGTAGACGTGGTGAGCCAGCAGGCCGCGCCCGCCGGCGTAGACGGCGACCCCGGTTTCGTCGCAGGAGGTCTCGATACCCAGCACACGCATAGGGAAGGCGTTGCAATTCATGCCGAAAGGGGTAGAATTCTGCGCCTTTCTGGCCTAGTCAGTCCACCGCAAACCCGACCTGAGGTAATAATGCCGAACGTACGCGTCAAGGAAAACGAACCTTTCGAAGTGGCGATGCGCCGCTTCAAGCGATCCTGTGAAAAGGCCGGCGTGCTGGCCGAGGTTCGTCGCCGCGAGTTCTACGAAAAACCCACCTGGGAACGCAAGCGCAAGGCCGCCGCCGCGGTGAAGCGCTGGCAGAAGAAGCAGTCCCGCGACAACCGCCGCTTCGAACGCCCCTTCTGAGCCATCCGATCCCCGCCGTGCTCAAGCAACGCATCACCGCTGACATGAAGGCCGCCATGAAGGGCGGCGACAAGCCCCGCCTGGCGGCGGTGCGGCTGATCCTGGCCGCGGTCAAGCAGCGCGAGGTGGACGAGCGCATCGAGCTGAGCGATGAGCAGGTGCTGGCGGTGCTCGAAAAGATGCTCAAGCAGCGCCGCGACTCGATCGAGCAGTACAGCAAAGCGGGGCGCGACGACCTCGCCGCGCAGGAGCAGTTTGAGATCGAGGTGATCCAGGCTTACCTGCCCGAGGCCCTGTCCGGGGCGGAGATCGACGCCCTGGTCGCCTCGGCCCTCGCCACGACCGGCGCCGCCGCGGTGCGCGACATGGGCAAGGTCATGGCGGTGCTCAAGCCGCAGATCCAGGGCCGCGCCGACATGGGCGCCGTCAGCGCCCTGGTCAAACAGCGCCTCACGGGCTGACGCCCGGCCCCTGAGCCCCGCGCGGCCCTGCTACAGTTGCCGGGATGGCCGGCAAGATACCCCAGCGCTTCATCGACGACCTGCTCGCCCGGGTCGACATCGTCGACGTGATCAACCGGCGCGTCCCGCTCAAAAAGGCCGGCCCCGAGTACAAGGCCTGCTGCCCCTTCCACGACGAGAAAACGCCCTCGTTCACGGTCAGCCCGACCAAGCAGTTCTACCACTGCTTCGGCTGCGGGGCCCACGGCACGGCGGTCGGCTTTGTGATGGACTACGACCGGCTGAGCTTCCCCGAGGCGATCGAGGCGCTGGCCGAACACCTCGGGCTGGACGTGCCGCACGAGGCCGGCAGCGACCGCGGCCCGGACCTCGCGCCCCTGTACGACACGCTCGAACGCGCCGCCCGCTTCTATGCCCGACAGCTGCGCCGCCACCCCGAGGCCGGGCGGGCCGTCGACTACCTGCGTCGGCGCGGCGTGTCGGGCGAGATCGCCTTGGACTTCCGCATCGGCTACGCCCCGCCGGGCTGGGACAACCTGTTGCGCGACCTCGGCCGCGACTCCGCCGCCATCGACCGGCTGCGCGGCGCCGGGCTGATCTCCGAACCCGAGGGCGGCAGGCGCTACGATCGGCTGCGCGACCGCATCGTGTTCCCGATCCTGGATGCGCGGGGGCGCGTCGTGGGCTTCGGCGGCCGGGTGCTGGACGGCGGTGAGCCCAAATACCTCAACTCGCCCGAGACGCCGGTGTTTCACAAGGGCCGGGAGCTGTACGGCCTGTACCAGGCCCGACAGGCCAGGCAGCAGCTCGACCGCCTGCTGGTGGTCGAGGGCTATATGGACGTGGTGGCCCTGGCGCAATTCGGGATTCGCTACGCAGTCGCCACCCTGGGCACCGCGACCACCCCCGAGCACCTGGAGAAGCTGTACCACAGCGTGCCCGAGGTCGTGTTCTGCTTCGACGGCGACCGTGCCGGGCGCGATGCCGCCTGGAAGGCGCTGGAGACCGCCCTGCCGCTGCTGCGCGAGGGCCGGCAGGCGCGCTTCCTGTTCCTGCCCGAGGGCGAGGATCCGGACACCCTGGTGCGCCAGGAAGGCGCCGCGGCCTTCGCCGAGCGGGTCACCCGGGCCGAACCCCTGTCGGAATTCCTGTTCCGCCAACTGGCGACCGGGGTGGATATGCAGACCCTCGACGGGCGCGCGCGCCTGGCCGAGATCGCCAGGCCGCTCCTCGCCCGGGTGCCGGCCGGGGTCTACCGCGAACTGCTCGCGCAGCGTCTCGCCGAGCTGGTGCAGATCCCGCACCTGGAGCTGCAGAGCAGCACGCCCGCCGGCCGCCGGCCGGCGCGCCCCGCCACCGAGCGCTTCCGGCCGCGCTCGCTGATGCAGCAGACCATCGCCCTGCTGCTGCAGAACCCGGCGGCGGCGGCCGGCGCGGCCGTGCCCGACGAGCTGGCGCGGATCGAGGCACCGGGCGCCGTGCTGCTGCGCGACCTGCTTGAAACCCTCCGCGCCCACCCCAATCTCCCCACCGCAGCGCTGGTTGAGCGCTGGCAGGACGACCAGACCCGCCGCACCCTCGCCAAGCTCGCGGACGCCCCCCTGGAACTGCAGCCCGGCTGCAATACCGGCGGACAACTCGAAGACGCCTTGCGCAGGCTGGTCCGCCAAGCCCGCAAAGCCGAGGCGGCAGCACTCGCCGCACGCGCCCCGTCAAGCCTCTCCGATGCGGAGAAACAACGACTTAGGGAACTTTTCACCCAGGGGGCGGACGAATCGGCTAAGGGCGGGCAACTGGAAAAATTCACGGAATCCGGCTAGTATGTCGGATTCTTTTTCGGCCAATTTCAGGCGACAGGTATCCCGGTAACCCATGGACCAGGAACAACAGCAGCGTAACAGCATTAAAGACCTCATTGCCAAGGGCAAGGAACAGGGCTTCCTGACCTATGCCGAAGTCAATGACCATCTGCCGGACTCCATCGTCGATCCCGAACAGATCGAGGACATCGTCCGCATGATCAACGATATGGGCATCTCGGTCTACGAGAGCGCCCCCGACACCGACGACCAGGTGATCAACGACAACGCGGTGTCCGACGACGACGCCGCCGAAGAGGCCGCCGCGGCGCTCGCCAGCGTCGACAGCGACTTCGGCCGCACCACCGACCCGGTGCGCATGTACATGCGCGAGATGGGCACCGTGGAACTGCTGACCCGCGAGGGTGAACTGCGCATCGCCAAGCGCATCGAGGACGGCCTGAACCAGGTCGGCGCCGCGCTCGCCACCTTCCCGCCCGTGGTCGCCCGGTTCATCCAGTACCTCGACCAGGTGGAAGCGGAGCAGATCCGGCTGTCGGACGCGATCACCGGTTTCGCCGATCTCGACGAGCCAGCCGAACCGGTTGCGGCCGCGCCGGTGGTCGTAACGGACGACAGCGGCGCCGACGCCAGCGCCAGCGCGGACGAGACCGCCGACGACGAGGAAGACGACGACAGCACCACCACGCCCGAGGTCGACACCGGGCCGGACCCGCTGGTGGCCGCGGAAAAGGCCGCCGAACTGCGCAAGCACTTCAAGGCCTGGAGCCGCGCCCTGGAGAAGAACGGCAACGACGAGAAGGCGCGCAAGGCCGGCGAAAAGGCAACGGCCACCTACCTGGAATTCCGGCTCACGCCGCAGGTGTTCGCGGAGTTGACCGACACCCTGCGCAGCACCGTGACCCGGATTCGCGACCACGAACGCAGCATCCTGGACCTGTGCGTCGCCGACGCCGGCATGCCGCGCAAGGACTTCATCACCTCCTTCCCGCAGAACGAGACCAACCTCGAGTGGGTGGACCTGCAGTGCCAGACCAAGAAGCCCTATGCCGCCCGCCTCAGGGACCTGGCCGAGGACGTCCGCCGCGCGCAACGTAAGCTGGCCGAGATCGAACAGCATTGCCAACTGACCGTCGGCGAAGTGAAGGAGATCAACCGCCGGATGTCGATCGGCGAGGCCAAGGCGCGCCGGGCGAAAAAGGAGATGGTCGAGGCCAACCTGCGCCTGGTGATCTCCATTGCCAAGAAGTACACCAACCGCGGCCTGCAGTTCCTGGACCTGATCCAGGAAGGCAACATCGGCCTGATGAAGGCCGTCGACAAGTTCGAATACCGCCGCGGCTACAAGTTCTCGACCTATGCCACCTGGTGGATACGCCAAGCCATCACCCGCTCCATCGCGGACCAGGCCCGCACCATCCGGATCCCGGTGCACATGATCGAGACCATCGTGGGCATGCCCGCCGGCCGTCTGCTGGCCACCCTGGTAAGGGCGGAAAGGGGGGAGTAC
>JBFZDU010000240.1:0-5464 GCA_041307205.1 Gammaproteobacteria bacterium
ATCGCGACGTCGGCCAGGGTATTGCTGTTGCCGTCGGTAAACGGCGAGACGGCCGAATAAGTGTAGGACTTGCCCGTGGCGGTATTGGTCGGGCCGCCGGTGCCGTCGACGTTTGCCCGGGCGGCGGCAGTCGTGGCTTGATAGTCGGCCCCCCCGGACCAGTAGCCGTCGGTCATCAGGACGGTGTAGCTCTGGCGGCATTGCAGGTGGGGGCTCGAATCGCTGTCGCCGGGGCTGGCACCCCAGGGGCCGTCGTTGTTCGAACTCGAGAAATACTGTCCGACTTCGTTCAGTGCCTGGCGCAGCGGCGTTCCTGCCGCCGGGATGTCACGGGTGTAGAGGTCCTCGAAGAAGTTTTCCCGGTTGCTCGACTCGAACTTGCGCACGCCGCGAACGACGGTGCCGGTACTGACCCCGTCGACCCCGGTCGAGTCGTAGTTGATGGCGCCGAAGCCGACGCGCATGTCCTTGCCCTGCTTGGCGAAGGCCTTGCCGATGCCGGCGCGGGCCGCAAGAATGCGCGAGCGGTAATAGGTGTACCAGTTGGCGAAGTTCTGGATTTCCTGAGCGTAGGTACAGACACCGGCGGTGCAGTCGGTCCGGCTGATTCGTCCGTGGCCGCTATAGCTGGGGATGCTGCTCTTGATCTCGACCTTGGTGTAGTGGCCCCAGGTCCAGATGTCGCCGCCGTTATGCCAGAAATACGTAGCGGGCCAGAAGGTCTTGTTGGTCGAGTTGTTGTTGCAATTGGTGGGGGAGGAACAGGATGTCCACGAAATATCGCGCGAGTTGCTGACCGTCAGGTTGCGGCTGCCCGCGCCGGTGTTTTCCGGATTGTGATAGGCCGCCGTCGGGACGGCATCTGGATACAGCGTGTTGTCGTGCTTGACCCACGGCGTGTAGGTAATCGACGGGTTGTAGTAGAGCGTGTTGACCTGGGGCGAACGGGCCAGGGCGTTGTAGGGATTGTTGTTGTCGACGGTGGGCGCGCGGTTGGTGTAGTCCGAAGATCCGTAGACATTGCTTGCCCGCGGGAACACATAGCGCGCGTCATTGAAGATCAGTTCGTCCGGCATGATCTCGAAATGCATCGAGCCGGAATCGTCGATGACGAACATGATGTTCGGCTCGACCGCACTGGTCAGATAAAGCGGTGCGTCGGCTATCCCGGCGAGTGCCGGCCGTGGCGCCATCTGGGTCGACACCAGCAGGGTCATGGCGAGGAGTCCGGCCAGACGTCCCCACGCGGACTTCCGGGTGTTTGCGGACGCCTGACTGATGGCGGAGGATCTGCGAAATAGTGTCTGGTTCATGATGCTGCCCTCACTCGGGAACGGGACCATCGATGGTGGTCAGGCTTCTGATCACCCCTCGATCGACTTCATAAATCACGCTCTGGCCCGGCTTGATGTCGGATGGCTTTCTTGCCCCGGCGATCCGGCCTGACGGATTGCTCATCGCCTGAGGCGACATCTCGTACTTCACCCCATCGATCTCGATTTGCTTGCGGGCAAAATCGCTCCCGGTCACCTGGCCGACGATACGTTCGACGGCGCGCGCGGTCTGGGCCTGCAGGGCAGCGACCGCGAGGACAATGCCCAGCGCGAGTCGGAGGGCGAGCTTCAGGTTTGGTCTGGACATGGTCTTTCCCCGGTTCATGGTTCGAAAATAGCCTGCAAGATCACCACGGTATTCGGACTGCTTCCGGCGCCGCGCGCCGTGACCCGATACACGCCCTCCTCATTGAGCGCGGTGATGCCGAGACCGCCGGTACCCCCGGCCGCGGCGACACCCAGCTCCTCGATGACATAACGCGGTGCCTCGCTCGTGCCATCGGGGATCCAATCTGCCTTATCACGCTTGACCGAAACGGATTGGTTAGGCCAATCATGCGTGGTCTGCCAATAATCGTTGAGCGTGCCGTTCTCGATGCGCGGGGTATACGCCGTGCCCGCTACAAAAGGCAGCTGGGTCGCGCCGGTAAGTTCCAGTTGCGCGGCGCGGAGGGCGGCCTCGGCGGACTGGAAGGCCAGGTTGCGGTCGCGCGCGTTGCCGGCCATGCGTTCTTCCAGGATCGTGCCGCGCATGGCGGCCATGCCCAGCAGGGTCAGCACGACCAGGAACATCAGGCCCATGATCAGGGCAATGCCCTGCTGCCTGGCGGGTTTGAATTCCAGAGTGCTTGCGGATGTCTTCATGGCGGTCAGGGCAGGCGGTTGCGCAGTCCGTAGGTGGCGGTGGCGACCTGGCGCAGGCGCGTGTCGGCCCGGCTGCAGTCACCACCTTCGATGAAACAGGGTTGAGCACCCGTACCAACATTGTTGTTGCTGAGGAAAACCAGGTTGACGCGCACCGAGAGCACCTGGCGCCAGTTGGCCACGCCGCCGGCAGCGACGTACGCGTCGATGGCAACGTCGTTGTTGGTGTCTACGCCGAAGCGCAGTTCCATGTCCTCGACGTTCTCGACCAGTTCCTCGGCGGCGCCACCGTTCTGGATCCGGTAGAGCGAGCGGTTGCCCGCAGGATTGGTGCCGATGTAGTAGAAGGTGTCTACCAGCGGGTAGATCTCAGCAGCCTCGGTGAACTTGTCGCTAAGCGGCGCGACGTGCTTGATCGAAGGCGTCGCGTCCACCTCGTCCGCAGTAAAGACCTCGGCAAAAGTGCAATTCGCCGTCACTATCAGCAAGGTATCGCCTGCATCGATCCCCGCCGGATTGCCATTGATCTCGATCGGGTCACCGACGTCATCCATCTCTTTGCTGAGATTCACACCTTGACCCATGGCGGCTGTCACCTGAAGCACATCGGTCCCCGCAACGTAATTGGGCGATGCAGCCCAGCCTACGTTGCTGGTGTAGCCGCGAAGGGCTTGGCTCAAGGGGTGAGTCGCCACTGGCTTGAGGGGAATGTTGGCGGGATTGGCAGGGTCGATCGAGGAGACGTTGACGCACCCCGAGTACCCCGCCTGGCGCACATCCATGCCGATCTGGTCCATCGCGTAGCGATAGTTCTCCTGAATGCGGGAGAAGTCATCCATCGAGCGGAAGGTCTGGCGGCTGCCCAGGTAAACGTAGCCGATGGATGCCGTGAGGATGAGGCCGATCGTCATCGCCACCATCAGTTCGACCATGCTCAGACCACGCATGCCGGGCGCCATGCAGCACATGTTTTTTTGAAGGATCCGTTTTTTCATAGCTGGGTCTGCACCTGGAACTGTTGCGCAGCGACACCGCCCGAGGCACGGGTGTCGTTCCACTGAACAATGATGGTGACCTGGCGACTCGCCGCATCGACTGCGATCGAACCGTCTCCTGCCGGCAGCGCGCAGGCCACCATGTTTTTCCAGCCCGTGACATCCTCACCCGGATTCAGGGCGGGCGAGGTATTCGCCGCACAGGCGGGATTGGTGAAGGCGACGTTGTACCCCCCCGCCAGCGCAGTCTGCCGATTGGCTCGCAGGCGGTCGGCAATATCGTAGGCCAGCCAAACGGCCTGGCTGCGGTAATAGGCCCCATGACTGTTGCGCATGCTGGTGGCCGTCAGACCTGCCATGCCGAGCAGGCCGATGGCCAGCACCAGGATGGCGACCAGCACTTCGAGCATGGAAAAACCGGATTGACGGCGCATCGCGATCCCTCTTCTATTAGCAGGCTGCGCTGACCACGCCCGCACGCCCGGTTGGTTCGATGACAATCTGACGGCCCTGGATGTCATCCTTGCCCGAGCACAAGGTCAGGGTGGTGGCTGCCGCGGGCGTGGTCATGCGGCCGTTTGCGCTGAATATGATGGTGCCGGCACCTGTCAGGGTGGTCGTCCCGCCCGGCGCTTCCTGGGCTCGCAACACGTTGTCTGCGTTATCCAGCACCACCCAGCCAGCCGTCCAGGTACCCGAGCAGCTTTCGCCATCGTTGCTGGCGCACACCGTGACGTCTGCCGCGCGCTTGACAGCTTCGCTGCGCGCGTAGCCGAGCGTGGCGATCATGTCGTTGGCGTTGCCGGTCATGCGGTTGTTCAGGACGAAGCCCTGAAAACCGGGCACGGCCACCGTGACCAGGATGGCCGCAATGGCGATCGTGATCATCAATTCGACGAGGGTGAAGCCCGCATTCCTGTCCATGAGTGTCTGCATTTTTTTCACGGTTTTAGCCTAGCGACCAAGCTTTCGTTCATCCAGAAAATCCCGACGAAAGGTACTTTTCAGGGAATCTGCGTATACCAGACGGGACATATGGCATGCCGAACCGCCCAACGCTCCACGAGCATTAACGGCATTCCGGGCATTGACTTGAACGGGCGCCGGCGAATGCGGCCCCCGGCAAACAACGGTTTCAGCATTTTCCGGCTGTCAGCCGGATGCGCCCCGTGTTGTTGAGGATGAGCTTGCGCTGGCTGCCCGCCAGGCACAGGGAAAATGAGCCCGTTGCCAGCCCGTTGGGGCCTTGGCTTCGGCCGTGCCCCAGATAACTGATGTAGGTCTTGAAATTGCTGGTGGTAAACATGATGTTGACAGGCCCGTAGACACGCAGGATCTGGTCGGTGCTGTCGATCACGCCCTTGCCGCCGCCGTCGACAAACACGATCCAGCCTGCCTGCCAGGCAGCAGCCGGATTGCAGGAGGGCGCGGCACTCATCGCGTTGTCGCTCTTGCAGACCGTCACCCGTGCAGCGCGCCTGATAGCCTCGGATCGCGCCAACTGCAATGACGAGACCAGATCGTTGGTGGCTACGGCGATGCGATTGGCGCTGATGAAATATGCGTAGCCCGGTACCGCAATCGCAAATAAAATCGAGGCTATGGCCACCACCACGACCAGCTCCATCAGCGTGACCCCTGATTGTTTCATTGCCGTCGCCCTTGATCCGACTCGAACAGCGTTCAGGGTGTCACCGCGTGCCGCGCATGAAAATACAACTTTGGTTGTAGCCCCACCCCCACCAAGCGGCGGACAATTGATTTGAATGATCATTTTTTGATCGTCGGCGCGGGCGTCAGCGGTTTGAGCACGGCGCTGGCTTTGCTCGAGCGCGGCTATCGGGTGACGCTGTTGGAGCGCGGTGCGGTCGGCGGCGAGTCGTCGTGGGCCGGCGGCGGGATCCTGTCGCCACTGCTGCCGTGGGATTACGCCGAGCCACTGTCGACGCTGGCACTACGCTCAATGGCCAGGTATGCGGACTGGATAGCGGGCATCGAAGCGCGCTCAGGGCACAGGACCGAGTTCTGGCGCTGCGGGATGAACGTGCTCGGCGTCGATCGGCCCGATGCGGCAATCGCCTGGTGTCGCGCGCACGGTCTGCCAACCGAGCCTATCCCCTGCGCAAGCGGCAACGGCCTGAGGCTTCCCGATATCGCCCAGGTACGCAATCCGCTTCTGGTCGCGGCACTGCGCGAAGCAGTCACCCGGCTGGGTGCGGTGATCCACTCCCATGACGCAGTGCAGTCGGTCATGGCCAGGACGGGACGGAT
>JBFZDU010000241.1:0-7423 GCA_041307205.1 Gammaproteobacteria bacterium
GCATGTTCGTGCTTCTCCTGTGAACATTGGGTGGTCAGTGCCGCGGGACTGCGGCGCCTTCAAGGTCGGCTGGAGTGTCGACGTCCCTGAGGATCCCCGGATCGGCCACAGGCACGAGTTGCAGCGCCTGGGCATGGGCTGACAGGATCGCCCTGGCCCCCTGATCGCCGCGGTTGGCCAGGAGTTGGCTCCGCCAGCCGCCGGCCAACCCGACCGGGTGACCCCGTTGGCCCTGGTATACGGGAGCGACCAGCGACGCACCGGCGCGCAGTGCCGCGGCCACCGCGGTTATGGTCTGGGGCTTTATCCATGGCATGTCACCCAAGGCTACCACCCAAGCGGCACCATCCGCGGTCGCTGCAACCGCCAGCGCCAGGCTGTGCGACATGCCGAGCTCCGGTTGGCGGTTGTGGATCACCCGGCAGCCGAGACCCCGCAACAGCGCGTCCAGTTCGGCATCATCGGCCGCGACCACGGCAATGCTCGCTGGCAGGGCGTCGAGCAGATTGTGGGCGGCGCGCACCCCGACCGGGCCGGCGTCATCGAACGGCTGCAGCAGTTTGCGCCCGCCGAAACGCCGGCCCTGCCCGGCCGCCAGCAGGATCCCGACCACGTCGGTGGTCACGCCAGCACCCGCGCCGGCGGCCGCGCGCTCGCGACCGGGCTGCTGTTCCGTGTCGCCACCACCTCGGCGAGGATGGAGAGCGCGATCTCGGCCGGGGTATGGCTGCCGATCGCCAACCCGACCGGGGCGCGCAGCCGTGCCAGGGCCGATGGCGCCAGTCCCAGCGCGCGCAAGCGCGCGCGGCGCTGGTCGCTGCTGCGGCGCGAGCCCATGGCGCCGACATAGAAGGCCTGGGATTCGAGTGCGACCATCAGCGCCATGTCGTCGATGCGCGGGTCGTGTGCCAGGGCGACCACGGCGCTGCGCGGGTCATCGGCCAGGGTCAGTGCCGCTTCGTCGGGCATAAGGCGGTTCAGCTGCACGTTCCCCGGCAATGGATCGTGGAAGGCAGTGGCGCGCGGATCGCAGATACTGACCCGAAAATCCAGCGGCCCCGCCATCTGCGCCAGCAGGCGCGCGATCTGTCCGTCGCCGATCAGCAGCAGGTGCCAAGCCGGACCGAACACCTTCTCCACCCGGCCGTCGGCATACAGAAACGTCTGGGTGGCCGCTACCGGGCGCAATGCGACCGTGCCGGTGGACAGCTCGACGCGACGGGCGACCAGCTCGCCGGCGTCGATGTGCGACAACAGCTGTTCGAGCGCGGCCAGATCCCCCAGTGGTTCCACCAACAGCTCCAGGCGTCCGCCGCACGGCAGGCCGACGCGGCCGGCGTCGGCGCGGTCGACACCGTAGTCCAGCAGTGTCGGGCCGGCCAGGGCCAGTTCGCCGTCGCGGTAGCGGGCCAGCAAATCCTCTTCGATGCAGCCGCCGGACACCGAGCCGGCGCAGGCGCCGTCCGCGCGCATGACCAGCAGCGAACCGGGCGGCCGCGGCGACGAGCCCCAGGTGCGGCACACGGTGACCAGCGCGGCGCGTTGCCCGGCCGCCAACCACGCGCGTGCCGTCGCCAGCACCTCGCGGTCGGTGCCGAACGGCATCACGCCAGCCGCAGCGGCAGCGAATACAGCCGCTGCCCGGTGGCGGCAAACAGGGCGTTGGCGACCGCGGGCGCGATCACCGGGGTGGCCGGCTCGCCGACCCCGGTGGGCGGCTCGGCCGAAGGCACGATATAGACTTCCACTTTCGGCATCTCGGCGTAGCGCAGCACCTGGTAGTCGTCGAAATTGGCTTCGACCACCCGCCCCTGGTCCAGCGTGATGGCGCTTGCCAGTGCCGCCGCCAGCCCGTAGGCCATGCCGCCCTCCATCTGCGCCTCGATAATGTCCGGATTGACCGCGACCCCGCAGTCGACCGCGATCACGACGCGCTCCACGCGGAAGCCGCCCTTGCCATCGACGCTCACCTCGGCGACCTGCGCCACGTAAGAATTGAAGGATTCGTGCACCGCCACCCCGCGGCCCCGCCCCGGTGGCAGGGCCGAGCCCCAACCGGCCTTGGCCGTTGCCAGGTCGAGCACGCCCAGATGCCGCGGATGGTCCTTGAGCAGAACGCGCCGATACGCCACCGGATCGCTCCCGGCGGCCGCCGCGAGTTGGTCGATGAAGGTCTCGACCGCGAAGGCGGTATGGCTCGAACCCACGGAACGCCACCACTGCACCGGCACCGGTAGCCGCGGCGAATGCAGTTCGAGCGCGACGTTCGGGATGGCGTAAGGCAGGTTGGCGGCGCCTTCGACCGAGGTCTGGTCGATGCCGTCCTGCACCAGGCCCGCTTCGAAGGCGGTGCCGGCGGCGATGGACTGGCCGACGATGCGCTGCTGCCAGGCCAGTGGGTGCCCTTGGGGGTCCAAGGTGGCGCGCAGCCGGTGCAGGAAGGCCGGGCGATACCATCCGGCGCGCATGTCGTCCTCGCGGGTCCATACCAGCTTGACCGGCGGCTTGCCCTCCAGCGCCTTGGCAATGTGCACCGCCTCCAGGACATAGTCCGAGGCGGGATTGGCGCGGCGGCCGAAAGAACCGCCCGCGTACAGCATGTGCAAACTCACCTGCGCAGGCGCGATGCCCAGCACCCCAGCCACCGCCAGCTGGTCGCCGGTCTGCAGCTGTTCGCCGTTCCAGATCTCGCAACTCCCCTCGCCCAGGCGTACCACGCAGTCCATGGGCTCCATGGCGGCATGCGCCAGGTAGGGGAAGCGGTACTCGGCTTCGACCACCTGGGGCGCGTTATCGAGCGCCGCTACCGCGTCGCCCTGCGTCCGCGCCGCGGCCCCGGGGGTATCGGCCAGTCGCGCATATGCGGCAAAGATCTCGGCGCTGCCCTGGCTCATGGCGGCGCTCTCGTCCCAATTGATCAGGAGCGCATCGCGGCCCAGTTTGGCGCTCCAGAAATCGCGCGCCACCACCGCGACGCCGCTGGGGATGGCGAGCACCGCCGTCACCCCGGGGACGCGCCGGGCGGCAGCGGCATCGAAGTCCCCCAGCCTGGCACCAAAGCGCGGTGGGTGCGCGACTACTGCAGTCAGCAGTCCCGGGAGTTTGACGTCGAGGGTGTACAGGGCGCTGCCGTCGACCTTCGCCGGGCCGTCCAGCCGCGGCAGGCGGCGGCCGATCAAGCGGAAATCGTCCGGCGCTTTCAACTGCACTTCCTCGGGCACGGCTTGGCTTGCCGCCGCCACCGCCAGTTCGCCGTAGCTGGCCGAGGTGCCGCTCGCCGTATCCACGACCCGGCCAGCGCGTGTTGCCAGCACGCTCAGGGGCACGCCCCAACGCTCGGCGGCCGCCTGCAACAACATCTGGCGCGCGGCGGCGCCGGCCTTGCGCAGTTGTTCGTAGGAGTTGGCGATGGCGGTGCTGCCGCCGGTGCCCTGCACCTGTCCCCAGAACAGGTTGTTGTACCGGGCCGCATCGGCCGGTGCGCCTTCGACCCGGAGCTGGTCCCAGGCCGCGTCCAACTCTTCGGCAACCAGGGTGGCCAGGCCGGTATGGCTGCCCTGCCCCATTTCCAGGTGCTTGGCGATCACCGTGATCGAGTCGTCAGTGCCGATACGCAGAAAGGCATTGGGCGCGAAATCGCCACCGGCCGCCGCTGGGCCACCGGCCTTGCCCGGCCCGGCGCCGGTCATGGCAGCACTCGCCCGCGGCAGGTACAGACCCAGGGTGAGACCGGCGCCGGCGGCGAATCCGGCCTGCAGAAACCGCCGTCGGCTCAGGTTTGCTATGACAGCTTCGTCGCTGTGGTGTGGCATGTCGGTTACCTCAGGCCAGCCGGTCGGCGGCAGCCAGGATGGCGGCGCGAATGCGCGCGTAGGTCCCGCAGCGACAGATGTTGCCGTTCATGGCAGCCGCGATGTCGCTGTCGCCCGGTTTCGGGTTGCGGCTCAGCAAGGCCGCCGCCGCCATGATCTGGCCGGGTTGACAGTAGCCGCACTGCGCCACCTGGTGCTCCAGCCAGGCCGCACTCACCGCGGCACCGGTCCGCGAGGCCAGGCCCTCGATGGTGGTCACCTGCCTGCCGGCCGCCGCGCTCACCGGCACGGCGCAGGCGGGGATCGGATCGCCGTCGAGCAACACGGTGCAGGCGCCGCACAGGGCCTGGCCACAACCGTACTTGGTGCCGGTCAGGCCGCAATGATCGCGCAACGCCCACAGCAGCGGCATGTCGTCCGGCACGTCCAACTGGTAGGGTCGATCGTTTACTGTCAGCTCCATCAGCAGGTACCCCGGTTGGCAGATAGGAAAAAATAGCACACCGCCAAAGGCCCTGGCGGGCCGGGCCCGCCGTCGGCGTCACCCGGCGTAGCGCGCACGGGCGTCGAACCAACTCGGCATGGCCGGGGCCTGGATCCGCCGCCAGACCCAGCCGGCCGCGGCCAGCGGGCGTGCAGTGTATACGCGCCGTGGCGGCGCGGCGGCGACGCTGTGCGGATTGCGGATTTCGCCTACTTTGAAGCTGAATACATAATCCGGCTCCAGCCCCATGCGCAGATCGGTAAGCAGGATGTCGGTGCCCTTGCGGCTTACCCGGTAGTAGCCCTTGGTGAACCACTGCAGGCGCCGTACATTCCAGTCGTTGCCGGTCCCGTCCAGCAACCGCCTTTCACTGGTGTGGCCCTGCCAGGCGATCACCCGTCCGCCGTCCAGCAGCGAATAATAGCCCTCGTAATAATCGCCGCCCGGCGCCATCGCGAGCGCCCGCCACAACAGAGTGTTGAAGGGCGTCGGCGTGGTCAGGAGGCGTTCGACCTGGATGCCCCGGGCCGCCAGGGACTGCTGTGCAAGGTCCTGCACATACAGCTTTGCACCCAGGCTCCACGCCAGGTAGAGGCTGCTCAGCACCAGGCCGGTCGTATTGGCAAGCTGCGCCCAGCCCCGCCGCCGCGCGGCCACCGCCAGCGTCACGCCCGCCAGCAGTGGCACGGTATAGGCGGGGTCGATGATGAAAATCGTCGCCCAGGTCATGGGGGTGCTGAGCAAGGGCCAGAAGATCTGGGTGCCATACACCGTGAAGCTGTCGAGCAGCACGTGGGTGGCGAAGGTCAGGTAGACCAGCAGGTACCAGCGGCGGTGATGGTCCGCCGTGTCCGGGTGCAAGCGGCGGATCAGCCACACCAACAAGGGCGTGAGCAGGGCCAGAACGAACAGCGAGTGGCTGGGGCCGCGGTGATAAGTGAAGTCGCGCACCGCATCGCCGAGCGGGATGAAAACGTCCAGGTCCGGCAAGGTGCCGCACAGGGCTCCCCAGGCGGCGGCCCGATTGCCGACCTTGCGTCCCAGTACCGCCTCGCCAACGGCGGCGCCCAGCGCGATTTGGGTGAGCGAATCCATACGATCAGTTCCAGCTGCGCGGCCGGTAAGCGACGGCCAGTCCACCGCAACCATCAATCGACACCTGCCGTCCGGTCAAGCCGGTGACAATCGTTTGCGGTCACCACTCGAGAGCGAACGGCCGCATGTGGTCTTGAGACAGTCCGCCGCTTGGCCGGTTTCCCGCCCGAGTTTGGCCTCAGGTGGCCCGGGCCAGGGCCGCGGTCGCGGCGGACATGCACAGGCAAAACAATGGTTTGATTAGCGATCCGACCGGAAATTGGCCGCAGTGGGCCGGTTCCTCGCAAGCCCTGGCCACTGGCCTTTCCCCTGTTGATAAAAGGGTAACAAGCGCGCGCCTCATCCCTGCCCCCGCCCTCGGCGCGTCAAAATTCCCTGCACATTGGCTGCATTCCACACTAGATTGTCTCGGCCAGCTGTGGCACAAACTGTTAACCGCGTCGCCTTTAGCAAGCTGGCGTGCCCGCCCGCAGCTCGATGCGATATCCCGTGGACATTAAAGTGGATATGAATTCAGACAAGGTTTTCGACGTGTCGGCCGGTTCGCGCTTCCCCCGCGGGGCCACTGTCTACCCGGAAGGGGTCAACTTTTCGACCGTGAGCCGCGACGCGACTCAGGTGGAACTCTGGCTGTACGAGTCACACGACAGCCGGTTGCCCTTTCAGACCATAAGGCTCGACCCCCGCATCAATCGCACCTTCGTCATCTGGCATGTCTTTGTCGTAGGTCTGCGGCCGGGCGTGCACTACACCTGGTGCGTGGATGGCCCCAAGTCCGGCGCCCACAAGTTTGACCCCCGCTGCGAGCTGCTCGATCCCTGGGCGACGGCTGTCACCACCAGCCTGTGGGACCGCTGGCGGGATAACTCAGGTAAGTCCGAACGCAGCATGCGGGCCATGGTGGTGGCATCGCAGCGCCCGGATCAGATCGGCGAGCTGCGCCGCTCCGCGACCGGCCTGGTCAAACAGCTTTACCGGGCCGAAGAGGCCGTGATTTATGAGCTGCACGTCGGCGGGTTCACCAAGCACCCCAGCTCGGAGGTCACCCCGGCGCGGCGCGGTACCTTCCTCGGCTTGATCGAGAAGATCCCCTATCTCAAAGAGTTGGGGATCACGCACGTCGAACTCCTGCCGGTCATGGCCTTCGACGATGACGACGTACCCGCCCGGGTCGCCAGTCGGGGGCTGCGCAACTACTGGGGATACAGCCCGCACAGCTTTTATTGTCCGCACCCCGGCTATTGCGTGAATCCCACCGAAGGCACGCACATTCAGGAGTTCCGGGAACTGGTCGACGCCCTGCACGCGTCCGGCATGGAGATCATCCTGGACGTGGTGTTCAATCACACTGCCGAAGGCGGGGCCGGCGGACCGGTGATCAACTTCAAGGGCCTGGGGAACGACATGTTCTACCTGGTCGATCCGGCCCACGGCCATGCCTACCGCGACTTCACCGGCTGCGGCAATACCATGAACGCCAACCAGCCCATGGTCAGCGCCTTTATCGTCGATTGCCTGGAGTTCTGGGCCAAGGACGTCGGCGTGGACGGCTTCCGTTTCGACCTGGCCAGCGTGCTGTGCCGCGGCATGGACGGCAAGCCCATGGACTATCCGCCGGTGGTCTGGAATATCGAGCTTTCACCGGTGCTGGCGCGCAAGCGCATCATTGCCGAGGCCTGGGACGCCGCCGGCCTGTACCAGGTCGGCCGCTTCCCCGGTTATCGCTGGAGCGAGTGGAACGGCAGCTACCGTGACGTGTTACGGCGCTTCGTGCGTGGCGACCGCGGCATCATCGCGGAGGTGGCGACGCGCGTCGGCGGCAGCAGCGACTACTACCAGTCCAACGGCAGGCACCCGTTCAACAGCGTCAACTTCATCACCTGTCACGACGGCTTCACGCTGTGGGACCTGGTCAGCTACAACCGCAAGCACAATGAGAACAACGGGGAAGAAGACCGCGACGGGCACGATGACAACCTGAGCTGGAACTGCGGCGTCGAAGGCGAGACCGACGACCCCGAGATCCTGGCAC
>JBFZDU010000242.1:0-4254 GCA_041307205.1 Gammaproteobacteria bacterium
CCCGCCGTCCGGGTCCTTGACCAGGTGGTCGACCATCGGCGAGTTGATCACGTAGCGCTGGAGCGGGTTGGCGTAGAGCAGCATCGCAGCGTCGTAGACCGTGATCGACCAGAAGGCCCGCACCGGCGGCATCGTATCCGGCGTGAACTTGATGCGGTAGGCGCGGCTGCCGTCGAAGGGCTGGCCGCTGGAGTCGCCGTGGTAGCCGATGCCCAAGTACTCTTCGGCGGAGTTGCCGAGGATGCCGACCATTGCGGCGACCGCGCGGGCCAGGTAGTTGTGCCCGAGGAACTGCCGGCTGCCGAACAGCTCGCCCGAGGACTTGACCTGGCCCAGGTGGGCCGTCATCTGCTGCAGCCCGGCCTGCATGCCTTGCACCAGCGTCGTGCGCGTGGCTTCGTCGGGTTCGGTGAAGCCGGGCGAGGGTTTCACGTCGATGGACGCAAAGGTTTTTCGCAGAGCGCGTTCGTCTTCCAGCGCCGGCATGAATTGCAGCATCCAGTTCAGCACGCCGAAGAACCGCATCGAGGTTGGCTCCTTGCGCACGTCTAGCGGATCGACCCACTGCAGCGCCGGCGCGGGGGCGGGAGCAGGCCGGCCCAGATACTGCGACAGGGGCTGGACGCGAAACTGGTCCTGGATTTGCCACACAGCCTGGAGGTCGCCAGGACCGAACAACTGGGTGCGGTAGAAGGCCAGGGCGAGCTGCGTCGGCGAATGAAAGACCCGCTTGATCCCGGGCGGCGTTTCGCCCAACCAATCCGGTCCGGCAACCAGGAAGGAGCCGCCTGCGGCGCCGTTGGTGCGCGGGGTGACGTAGCCGACGATGTAGGTGTACAGGTCGCTGAGCATCAGCGACACGTAGCGCTGCGGCTCGAACGGCGGGATGGTCAGCACTACCGGCTCGGCGCGCAGGTCCAACCAGGCGTAGGAATAGGGCGTGTCGCAGTTCGGCGCGACGATGGCCTTGTCCTCAGGTGTGGCGACGCGGCGCGTGTTGGAGATGTGGTTGAGCGGGGCCTTGTATTCGGGCGACGCCGGGTCGCCCGCGTAGTTGTGCAGGATGTTGTAGAGGTCCACCATGGGGTAGCCGTAGATGAACGCTTCTTTGGCAGTATCGGCGATAGATGGCATCAGCTTCATCCTTCCTGGTTCACGCGTACGATTGCTGGCGCGAACCACGCGCCTTGCACGATGGCCTCCTGCGGCTGATAGGTGCGCAGCGCGACGTTGAACGCGCCGGCCGGCGCGGGCAGCCAGTTGGCTTCGGGCGCGCCGTGCGGCTGGTCGTGTTGGATATGCAGGGTCAGGCTGCCGTCGAGTCCAAAGGCCAGCCCGGGCGAGTCGGGGCGCAGGATGTAGCGATGGAGCGGATTGGCGGCCAGCAACGAGACTTCGTTGTACATTGTCAGCGACCAGAAGCCGTACTCGTGCAGCGGCGGCAGCTCGCCGTTGCTGAAGGTTAGGGTGTAGCTGTGGCTGCCGTGCAGCAGCCGGTTCTCGCCGTCGCGATAGGCAAAGAAATACATGGCTTCTTCCAGCGGGAAGATGCCCATTTGCGTCGCCTGGATGACCGCCAGACGCAGCAAGTACGGGCCGGCCAAGCCTGAGTCCTGGTCGGGGACGCGCCAGCCGTTGCGCAGGCTGCCGGACGAGAGCCGCGCGTTGATGATTGCCTGCGCGTCGGCCGCACCCTGGCCAATGGCAGCGCGCAGGTCGGGGGCGTCCAGAAGCTGCGCGTCCGGCCCGACGCCCGCGGTCTTGAACAACTCGGCCAGCGCCGTCTCGTCGGCGGGCGGCGGGTTCTCCCCCGTGTAGAAGTTCATCAACTCGAAGTAACGCAAGGGATCGCGCACGGCGCGCATCGCCTGGATGTCGTACGCCGACAGGTCGACCAGCGGGAAGCTTTCGTCGTGGGTTCCCCACCGCTCGAGCGGGATGAGGCGAATGGCGTCCTGCAGCTTGTGGAGCGCGGCGAATTCGCTCTCGTCGCGCGTGAAGATGCGCTGCAGGATGCACACTGACGGCGTCGGCGAGACGAAAACATCGTCGATGCCGGCGGGGGGCTGTCCGCCCCAGTCTGGCGGGACGATGAGGTAACAGCCGCCCTGGTTGCCAAAGCGTCGCGGGCTCACGACCGCAAAGAGATTGAAGTACGCGTCGTGGAGCGCAACGGAGTAATACCGGTCGGGGATGGGCGGCACGGTGAGCACCACCGGCCCCTGCTTGTCGAGGAGCAGGTAGCTGGCGCCGTAGAGCGTATCGACGTTGGGCGAGACGGTGGCCGTTTTCGGGTCGGACAGCTTGCGGACAAGGAACCAGCCGCCGAGCGGGCACTCGCCGGGCGCCATATACTGGCGCCCCTGGATGAACTCGGTGAGCTGGCGCATGTGCAGCCACGCGGGGAAGGCATGCAGGTAGGCCTGCATGGCGATCGCGCGCGTGTTGTGCGCCTCCGCTGCCCGGATCTCGTCTGGAGTAAGGTCGGAGTGGAAGTCTTCGATACGGGGCAATGGGTCTTGGGTTTGGGTATTCGACATGTCTAGCTACCTTTTTCGTTGCCTGCCGCGGCCGATGGGCCGGCTGCAGCCTTGGGCGCCTGCGCCTGCGGCGTCACGTCGCGCAGCATCAGCGACACCACCAGCACCACCAGGGTCACCGCCACGCCGATCCATGACAGGGTGCCCAGGGCGCTGGCTTGCGCCGCCGCGTCGTTGGCGCCCGGATTGCTGGCGATGTAATTGGACATGAACACGCTCAGGCCCGCGGTCAATAGGGCCACCCACAGGGCGGTGCCGAACTGACCCGACAGAGGGAAGATGCCCGCCACCATCCCGCGCTGCTCCAGCGGGGTCTGGTTCAGCGCAGCAATCTGCGCGGGGTTGGTGAAGGCAAACCCCGCACCGCCGAAGATCGTGCCGATCAGGACCAGCCAGATGTTTTGAGCCGGAAAGCCAAAGGCGAGAAAGATCAGGCCCAACGCCAGCAACCCGACGCCCAACGATACCGGCCGCCGCGGCCCGCCCTTGTCGAGCATCTTGCCGGCGATCGGCGCCGCGACCACCTGCGCCAGCACCGGCAGGATCATCAGCATGCCCGTCACCGTGGGCGACAGCCCCAGCACCTGCTGGGCAAAGCGCGCGACGAAGGCGCCCATCAGCACGTTGGGCAGAAAGCGCATCAGCGTCACGAACAGCCCGATCGCCACGTTGCGGATCTTCATCAGCCGGAACTGGATCAGCGGATACTGCTTGCGCAGCGACAAGATCACCAGCACGGCGCCTACGACCAGGCCCGCACCCACCAGCAGCAGCACCGTCGGCGAGGTCAGGCCGCTCGCGCCGCCCTGCATGATACCGATCGTGATCAACGCCACGGCCAGGAACAGGAGCACGCTGCCCACGTAGTCGAAGGGCGACGCCTGCGGCTTGGCCTGTGTGTACTTCACCTTGGCAACCAGGAACAACGTGATGGCCGCGGCCGCGATCGTCATCAGGTACGCATAGGGCCACGACAGCACCTGGATGATCAGGCCGATCACCGTCGGCGCAAAGGCGGTGATGGTCATGCTGATCACCATCATGCGTCCCTGCGCTGCGCCGCGCTCCGCCTGGGGGAACACGTCCAGCAGCATGGCGGTCGACGCCGGGATCGAACAGGCCGCGCCGACGCCTTCAACGATACGGCCCACCATGAGGATACCGAACTGGTTGAGCACGCCGCCGACAAACGTGATCGCCGCGCCCGCGATGATCAGCAGGATGCCCAGGCGAAAGACGCGCAAGCGACCGACACGGTCGCCCAGCGCGCCGCCGACGGTCACCAGGCCGGCCAGAATCATCAACGTGATGTTCAGAATCCACTGGCTGGCGGTCACCGAGATGCCCAGCGACGCCTGCATGCTGGGCAGGCCGACCTGGGTAGCCGCCATGTCAATGGCCCAGGTCGAGAGGCCGGCCGCCGCCGCAAACACGGCGACGCGCTTGACCGCAGCGTTTGTTTCCGGTGCGGCCGGTGATAGGGTGCTTGGGGGTGCGGCTGTCATGGGTTCCTCGTTTCGCTCTTCGCTGTTGCAGATCAAGATGGTCGCGGACAGGACGGCAACGCCAAGTTGGCTCGCAGAGACGCCCAGCCTGATTCCTCGATTGACAGTATAGGAGAATTGGCCCCCGATGTCATGGGCCAAAGGTAGTAAACACAGGTAGCAATCACAGGCGCGGCTCCCCTGCCTCCGGCGAGCTGGCGCCTCCCGGC
>JBFZDU010000243.1:0-15579 GCA_041307205.1 Gammaproteobacteria bacterium
CGCGACGGCTGTCGAACCGGGCCATTCCGATATCGAGGGTTCGAACCCACCGCACAGATCAAATACAAAAGGCCCCACGCGGGGGCCTTATGTATTTGGCGGAGAGGGAGGGATTCGAACCCTCGTTAGGCGCTAACCTAAACACGATTTCGAGTCGTGCGCTTTCAACCGCTCAGCCACCTCTCCAACGAGCGGGGCATTCTACATCATGCGGACAGGGTTAGGGCATCGCGATCGCGTCCACACTCGATCCGGAATGCGAACGGGAAGTCGGCCCCGTCCGGGAAGCTCTGCGCGACGATCCACACCTGGCTGATATCGCTCTGCATGTCGTTAAGGGCGGCCAGGGCGCTGCGGGTGCGGGCCTCGTCGAAGAAGGCGAAGGGTTCGTCGAGGAAGGCGAACTGCTGCCCCTTCACGGCACGGTTGAGCAGTTTCTGCGCCAGCGCCAGGCGCAAGGCCAGCATGATCTGACGCTGGGTGCCACTCGACACCTCGTCCAGGTCCATGAAGTCGCGCTTGTCGCTGGAGAACACCCGCACGCCGAGCCCTTCGTCGATCTTCAAATGCTCGTAACGGCCTTCGGTGAACAGCGGCAGGGTGCGGCCCACCAGGTCGCGGATGTCGCGGTTGAAGCGGCTGCTCAGATCACGCGAGGTGGCGTCCAGCAGCTCGATCGCCTTGTTGCGCATGTCGATGCGGCGCAGCATGCCTTCCTGCTTGGCGCGCAAGCCGTCGATCACCTCATGCAGCTTGGCCGCCTGCTGCACGCGTGCGGTTTCGTCCTCGATCTCGTGGTCCAGCTCGGCCAGGTGCAACACCTGCTGCACGGTCAAGGCCTGCAGCCAGTCGCGTTCGCGCTCGACGTACTCGCTGGCCTCGCGCACCCCTGGCTCCGCCGTCCCGATCCGCACATAGATCTGGTCGAACTCGCTGGCGGCCGGCCGCCCCTGCGGCGCCTGGGCTACCGCTGCGAAGGTCTCGCGCAATTCCTCGGCCGGCTCGTTCGCCGCCTCGGGCAGGGTCTGCATGTCCGGGGCCAGCAAGGCCGCCGGCCGCGGCTCGTCCTGCACTTCGCGGACCTGGGCCAGGGGTCCGGCCAGGGCCGCAGCCTCCTCCTGCAGCCGGCGGATTTCACCCCGCTTGCCGGCGGCGCGAATCCAGGACAGCAAGCTCAAGACCGCCAGGGCGGCCGCGGCATAGCCCAGGTAAGGAACATGGGCGTCCTGCCAGTTCGGTATCTGCGCCAGCCAATCGCGCACCTGCCCGGCCAAAGGCGGATCGCCGGCCTGGGTCAGGAGCGCCCAGACGCCGCCGCAGAGCAGGGCCAGCAACAAGAACAGGGTGCGGAACAAACCGGCGCTGCCGCGGGCGCTGCGCGCGGCCTCGATCTGCGGGACGCGTTCGACGTAGGCCGCCAGACCGGCCTCCAGGTCGCCGAGCAGGCGGCGATTGTCGGCCAGCCGATGATCGAGGGCGGTGCGCTCATCCTCGACCCGGATCAGGTAGCCCGCCTCGACGGCGAGTTCTTCCAGTTCCAGCTCGGCCGCGTCCAGCTCGGCTTCGATCTCGGAGAGCTTTTCGTTCTGGTCGGAAATCTGCTGCTCGAATTCGTCGGCCACGTATTCCAGCGGCGCCACGCCGGCCATGATCTTGACTGCCTGGCTGTGCGGATGCGGCGTGGTGATCTCGCGCTGCGCCAGGTAAAAGGACTCGACGAACTCATCGAAGCCATACCCCAGGATCCCCAGCAGGGCATCCGCCACCGCATCGACGCCGCGCGCCAGCGGCTGTTCCTCGCCGCGGCGCAGCAGGCGCGCGCTGTGATTGCCGTCGCGGTCGAGGAAGCGCGCCAGCTCGTAGCCCTGCCCGCCCGCCTCGAACTGCAAGGTCACCGTGCACTGGTTCTCACCCCAACGCACGATCTTTTCGACTTCGTCGGGGCCGATCGAGAAGGTCCGCCCGTACAGCGCGAAGCACACAGTCTCGCCGATGGTGCTCTTGCCCGATTCGTTCGGCCCGCAGATCGCGATCAGGCCGCTGCTCGGCAGGCCCGCCAGGTTCAGTTCGGCGTACTTGAGGACATTGGTCGCCTGAACGCTACGGATGATCATGCCAGCCCCTCGTCTTCGAGCACCCGCAACCGCGCCAGCGCCAAGTCCATCGCCTCACGGTAACCGGCTTCGTCGAAGTCGCCGCCGGCGTTGCGGCGCCGTTCGAACTCGCCTTCACAGAAGCTCGTGAACTCGTCCGAAGAGCGGTCGAGCCCGACGCCCGAATGGGGCTTGGGGTGAGAGGGTTGTGGCATGTATATGCTCCGGCCGCGGCCCGTGACAATGTCGAACCGCGAGTATAAGGGCTCGACTGTTTCAGTTCAGCACCCTCAACAAGGCCACTTGGTCGGGCAGATCGACGGTGCGCGCCGCCACCCGCAGGGACTGGTCCAGCTCCATCCCGTCCTGCAGGCGGACACGGGCTTCGAGCGCCAACTCGGGGACCATCAACACGGCCTTGCGCTCCTCCAGGGCCGCCACCAGCGCCTCGCCACGCCATTGCGGGTGCCGCGCCAACCAGGCCAGCTTCCAGTGTTGGTTGGACAACCGTTCGGCCTTGCGTACCAGGCCCGAGACCGCCTCGGATGCCCCGATGCGCTCACCGACGGCGTCCGCAGCGAGGGGCGCACCACCGGCGATCGCGGCACGCAGCTGCTGATGGGTCACCAGGTCGAGGTAGCGGCGCAGCGGGCTGGTGGCGCGGCTGTACAGTTCCAGTCCCAGGCCGAAATGGCTGCCGGGAAACGACGACGCCTGGCTGGGTTTGAACAGCCGACGGTAGGCGAACATCTCGGACAAGCGCTGCGGCTGGCGCAACGCCTCGGGCGGCGCCTGCACGGCGTGCGGAATGGCCAGGCCCGCGGCTTGGGCGAAGCGGGCCGCCGCCTCGCCGGCCATCAGCATGGCATCGGTCACCATCTGCCGGCTCGCCAGCCGGGCCAGCGGCCGGATCAGGATGTCACCGTCGCTGATACGGATGCTGACCTCGGGCAGTTCCAGCTCCGCTGCGCCACGGGCCAGGCGTTGCGCGCGGAACGCCTGGGTCAGCTCCCGCATGGCGGCGAACGGCGCCGCGTCCAGCTGCCGGTCGACCGCGTCGTAGCTGATGCGGGTGACCCGCACGCGGCTGGGGACGATCTCGATGTCCGTGACCCCTGCAGCGCCCAGCCGAAAGCCGAAGGACAGCGCCGGCGATTCGGCCGCCAGCCCCAGGCCCAGTGCGGTGGTGACGGCAGCGGGGAGCATACCGACGATGCCCTCGGGCAGATACAGGTTGGCCGCACGGGCGCGGGCCGCGAGGTCCAGGTCGCTGTCCGGCGCCACCAGGGCCGCGACATCGGCAACATGGACCCACAGCCGGTCGCCCTCGATGCTAATGGCGTCGTCCGGATCCTGGTTGCCAACATCGTCGATGGCATAGGCGGCGAGGTGGGTAAGGTCGCGGCGGGGCTCTGCGGGCAGCGCCGGCACCGGCAGGTCCGGCGTGTCCAGGATCACCCCCACGCGCCTTGGGTGGGGGTTGTGTTCGGCCGGCCAATAACCGCATTTCACCAGGAAACGGTGGGCATGCACGGGCTGCTCCTGGACCCCGAAATGCGTGAGGATGCGGCTCGCCGCGGCCTGTCCCAGGGCCACGCGTTCCACTTCGGCCAGGCGCTTGCGGTCGTCGTCCTCTAGCTCGCCCGCCGCCACGTGGACCAGGAAGCGCTCCCAATCGCGGGCGGCGTTCTCCTTGGCCGCCCGCTCGGCCAGCAGCGTCTCGACCTGCCCGGCGCTGCGTCCGACGATTCGTTCCGGGGCGCCTTCGAAGTACAGGCCGTCGGCCACCAACTCCCAGGTGCCCCAGGCGCTGGCCGGCGTGAACTCGCCGAACAGCAGTTCGGCCAGGTCGGGCAAGGCGATCGCCTCGCCCCCCAGCAGCTCCCAAGTCTCGGCGATGTCCGGCCGGGGCGTGGCCAGCTGGGTAAGTCCGGGTACCGGCCCCGGGTGCAGCAGGGTCACGTCCTTGTCGCGCACCCGCTTGCTCTTGCCGCCCTCGAGCGCGATTTCTATCTTGTCCCCAACTTGGCTGACGATAGCGGGGCGGGCTTTGTACAACACCAGGCAACCGGGACGAATGGCAGAATCGGGCACGGGAAATCCTGTAGCGGGGAGCGTGTTTCTGGCGGCGCTAACCCGATATCATACCGGGAACTCCTGGCAGTGAACGAGAACACGCAACCCATGCACAGCGCTTGGCAGGCTTTCGTTGTGTCCCAGGGCGCCCGGATCGGCGCTGCTGGCCTGGTCGACTTCCCTGATGCGCCGCTGGCTCCCGACTGCGCCCTGGTCGAGCTGTCGCACCTCGGCCTGATCCGCCTGAGCGGCCCGGACGCGCCGCAGTTCCTGCAGGGCCAGGTCAGTAACGACGTCCGCCAGGTCAGCGCGGAGCACAGCCAACTCAGCGCCCTGTGCAGCCCCAAGGGGCGAATGCTCGCCAATTTCCGGGTATTCCAGCGCGCTGACGATCTCTACCTGCAACTGCCGCGGGAGCGCCTCGACGCCGTGCTCAAACGCCTGCGCATGTTCGTGCTGCGCGCCCAGGTGAGCCTGGAAGACGCGAGCGACCAGCTGCAACGGATCGGGATCGCGGGCCGCTGCACCGAGTCACTGTTGCCGGCCGCGCCCGACCCGACTCCGGGCAGCGTGCGTCAGGCGCCGCCCGTCACGATCATCCGTCTGCCGGGGGACCGGCCGCGCTTCGAGCTGATCGGTCCTGCCGATGCACTGCAATCCTTCTGGGAGCAGAGCGCGCCCCCGGCCCGACCAGCCAGCGCCGACTTCTGGGCGCTGTTGGACATTCGCGCCGGTCTGCCCACCGTGTTCGAAGCGACCGTGGAGGCCTTCGTGCCACAAATGGCCAATATGCAGCTGGTCGACGGGGTGAGCTTCACCAAGGGCTGCTACACCGGCCAGGAAGTGGTGGCGCGGATGCAGTATCTGGGCAAACTCAAGCGGCGCATGTACCTGGCCCGGGTGGAGGCCGCGACCGCGCCACGGCCGGGGGATCCGCTGTACTCGCCGACCAGCGAATCCGGACAGGGTGCCGGACGCGTGGTGGACGCCCGCCCCTCCCCCGAGGGTGGCTACGAGCTGCTGGCGGTGGTGGAAATCGCGGCCGCCGCGGCGCCCGGGCTGCGGCTCGGGGATGCGGCGGGGCCGCTGCTGCAAAGGCGCGAGCTGCCCTATGCGCTGCCGGCCGTGGAGTCCTGAGGCACGCGCTCAAGTTCCACCCCCTGACGACCGATACCCGGTCCATCTCCTCTCCAGGGCCGGGCGACCGCCATGCAAGCCATCTCGATCGACCGGGCCGATTTCGCGGCCCGCCTGCGCGACGACATCCAGCACAACCGCATCAACCTGCCGACCTTGCCCGAAGTGGCGCTGCGGGTACGTGATGCCGTCGACCAGGACACGGCAGACGCCCATCACATTGCCGAGATGGTCGCGCAGGATGCGGCACTCAGCGCCCGCCTGCTGCAGGTCACCAACAGCCCGCTGTACCGCGGCCGGGTGGAAATCGACAATTTGCGCATGGCCACCGCGCGGCTCGGCCTCAAGCTGGTGCGCAGCCTGGTGGTCAGCCTGGCGATGAAGCAGATGTTTCAGGCCACCTCCGCCGCCCTGGACCAGCACTTCCGGCGCATCTGGGAAAACAGCCTGCAGGTGGCCGCGATCAGTCGGGTGCTGGCCGGCGGCCTGCCGCACATCGAGAACGAGCAGGCGATGTTGGCAGGCCTGGTGCACAACATCGGGGCTTTACCGATCCTGACCCGCATCGATGAAGTGCTGGGCTTCGATGCCAACGACTGGATCATCGAGAAGTTGCTCGAAGAACTGGCCCCCGAGGTCGGCCACGGCATTCTCGAGGCCTGGAAGTTTCCCGAAGCCCTGACGGCGGTGCCCCTGGGCTGCCAGACGCTCGACCGCGACGCCGGTCCCAGCGCCGACTATGCCGACGTGGTGCTGGTGGCGCGACTGCAGAGCCTGGCGGGCACCGAACACCCGCATGCCAGCGCCGACTGGACCGCAATCCCGGCATTCGCCAAGGTGGGCCTGGAGCCCGAGATGATCATCGTCGACATGGCCGGTCCGGCCGAAGAAATCGCCGGGGTACGCACGCTGCTCGAGGTGTGAGCCGTGCCAGAATACGCCCATCGCTTTGGCGAGGACGAGCGGCATGGACGATTTGAGGACCAGTGAGGCCTGGCGGGTATTCCGTATCCAGGCCGAACTGATCGACGGCATAGAGACGCTCAGCACCCTGGGTCCGGCGGTCAGTATCTTCGGCAGCTCGCGCCTGCCGCAGAATTCGCCCTATTGCATCGCGGCCACCGAGCTCGCCGCGATCCTGGCCCACAACGGCATAGCCGTCATCACCGGTGGCGGCCCGGGCGTCATGGCGGCGGTCAACCGCGGCGCCCACGGCAACGGCGCCAGCTCGGTCGGGCTGAACATCGCCCTACCCCACGAACAACGACCCAACCCGCACCAGGACATCAGCCTGAACTTTCGCTATTTCTTCGTGCGTAAGTTGATGTTCGTGAAGTACGCCGTCGGCTACGTCATCTTTCCCGGGGGCTACGGCACGCTCGACGAATTGTTCGAGGCCTTGACCCTGATCCAAACCGGCAAGATCCGCCGCTTCCCGGTGGTGCTGTACGGGCGCGACTACTGGGAGGGCTTGCTGGCGTGGCTGCGCGGGCGGGCCTTGGCGGCCGGCTGCATCCTGGCCGAAGACCTGGAACTGTTTCAGCTGGTGGACACACCACAGGCAGCCGCCGAGATCATCTGCCGCCACCGCGACGCCCAAGCCCTGGCCGTGGCCGGCGAGCGCCGCGGCGAGACCCCGACACCCTGAGCGGACGCCCCATCTGCAGTTAACACGCCGGGCGCAGCGGGCCCTGCGGACTAGGCGTTTGGGCGGCAGAATTTTCTGAAGCTGCCCATGAATTGAGCTGCCGGGTCGAGTCGGCCCGGCACGCCGAATTTGGGTGATGCAGTCGGTGCGGTCATTCTGACCGAGCACATGCTTGATCCAGCCATTCGGCGGTTCGGCGATCCACTCGCGTCGCCGGTAAGTCGCCCGCCCGGCCTCGCTCCGCAGCTTGGCGGCCAACGCGGCAGTAGCGGAGGGCTCCGGGCATCCGCGCCTGCAGGCCGCTTGCCCTCCCGACCCAGGGCGACGACCAGTTCCGTATCAAGACACTGCGCCTTCGCGAAGTTCTCCTCGACGCGGCATCCTGGCCGAACGCATAGAGTCCTGTTTTGTGACGGCGCGTGGCGCCGCGATCCCCGCTGCTGCAATCGAACCTTCATGGTCTGTTCACGCTCCTGACGCCGGCGGGTTCGCCTAATCCCCCTCGGACGATCCGCCCGACAGCCGGCTGCAGCCAGCGTCGTCGGTCAATCCGCCCGGTTCAGTTCTGTGCCGTCAGGCAAAATCCTAAGGAGATCCCAGTCCATGTCGAATCGCCTCGTTCCCCCGTTCGGTGTCGCGTGCGCCGGCCTGCTGCTGGCAGGCCAGGCCTCGCCGCTGCTGGCCAAACAGCTCGACACGCCTTCGAATCGCAGTCCGGCGGCCGTCGTACAACTCGGCCCCCGGCCGTACTACCTCGTCGACCGCCTCGCAGACGGCCCGCTCAAGCGCCGGTTGGAGGGCTGCGCGGCCGGCCCATTCCAGCCGTCCGAGTTTTCGATCGGTCACCGCGGTGCGGCGCTGCAGTTTCCCGAGCACACCGAGGAGTCTTATCGTGCCGGGGCGCTCATGGGCGCGGGCATCCTGGAGTGCGACGTGACCTTCACCAGCGACCGCGAGTTGGTGTGTCGGCATTCGCAATGCGATCTGCACACCACCACCGACATCGTCGCCAGGGCCGAGCTTGCAGCAAAATGTCAGACACCACCGCAGTTCGACCCCTTGACCGGCGAGCTGACCAATGCCTCGGCGATCAGCTGCTGTACCAGCGACATCACGCTGGCCGAGTTCAAGACCTTGTGCGGCAAGATGGATGCCTCCGACCCCACGGCGACCAGCGTCGCGGGTTTTCTGGGCGGCACGGCCAGTTTCCGCACCGATCTGTACGCCACTTGCGGCACCCTGCTCTCGCACCGCGAGAGCATCGAGTTGTTCAAGGCGCTGGGGGTCAAGATGACGCCCGAACTCAAATCGCCCAGCGTTCCCATGCCGTTCGGGGGCGACTACACGCAGGAAGACTATGCGCGCCAGATGATTGCAGAGTATCAGGCCGCCGGGGTGCCGCCGCGCGATGTCTTTCCACAGTCGTTCAACTACAGCGACGTATTGTTCTGGGTGAATGAAACGCCACGCTATGGTCGCCAGGCGGTCTACCTGGACGGCCGCGCCTACGGCGAGACACCCGAAGACCAGGCGCTGTTCCCCGACTTCGATATCAATGACCCGGCCACCTGGGAGCCCCGGGGCATGGCGCGGATCGCGGCCGACGGCGTGAACATCGTGGCGCCGCCGATGTGGGTCCTGCTGACCCTCGATGCCGACAACGACATCGTCTCCTCGGCCTATGCCCGGGCGGCGAAACGGGCGGGTCTCGATATCATCACCTGGACTCTGGAACGCTCGGGTCCGCTGGCCGACGGCGGTGGCTTCTACCATCAGTCGATCGCGCCGATTGTCGACAACGACGGCATTTACCTCGAAGAGCTCGATGTGTTGGCGCGGGACGTCGGCATCCGCGGCATTTTCTCGGACTGGCCGGCGACCGTGACCTATTACGCGAACTGTTTCGATCCGTTGCGCGAAGGGCTTGGCGCCGGTGCCGACCGTCGCGAAGACGACCGCGACGACCGGCGGCGCGGCCACGGCGGGCGCGCTCGCTGAGCGTTTGAGGGCAAGCGGGGCGGTCGGCCAGCGGACAGCCGGTTGATCGCCCCGCCGCCGATCCCTTCGACAGGCGCCCGCGCCCTGCTGCCGGGCCGCGCCCGGCAGGGCCCGGATTCGAGAATGGCGGGGATGCCAACACCGGCACGCTCTGCGGCGCGTTCGGTTACACCCAGGCCTTGCGGTTGCCTGCCTGGGTAAGCCGGGGAACCATCAACCGCATCGATTCCGAATCAACCATCGTCCGAGCGTTGACGCACTGCGCCAAGCCAGCTGCGGCGGCCTTGGTGACGCGCGATTCCTCATCGCTGAGGTTCACCTTGCCCTTGCCACGCGGGCGGCCTGCCGCCGCTACTTGCCGGCGTGCCCCTCGATCAGGGCACTGGGGCCGGCCCGTGTTGGTTCGGATCTTGGACCGGTTCTGATGCCCAGTGCCAATTCGCAACGGCGGAGCCAACTCCGGGTCGACACCGTCGCCCCGGCCATCACGCGTTCGACGACAGCGCCGGGGGCTTGACCTCCGGGTGCAGGGCCTCGGTGGGCGAAGTGCAACCCCGGTCGAGATGGCGCGGTACAGTGGGGGCCGGTCGCAGCGCAAGCGCCTGCTCGCTCCGTTCGAAACGCTCCTGGCAGTCGAAACAACGCACGGCATTGGGCACCCGCTGGCGCCGGGCCGCGGCGATGCCGCTCCCGCAGTCGATGCAGGTGTCCCTGCCACTGCCGCTATAGCGCCGGGCGATGACCGCATCGACCAGAGCGGCTGTTTCGATCTCTACGCGTCGTTGGGTCAGGTCCAGTTCGTCGGCGAGGCGCTCCACGGGCATGCTCCTGTCTGGCGGGACGCGCCTCTTGGCGTTCGGCGCGCTCCCTGAAACGGCGATCACGGTTTCAGTCGGTCCGGGGCCGCCTGGCGGCGGCTTGCGGCCGTCGATCGCCTTGGCGCGGCCATTCGACATCCAGCCAGACCAGGCGGTGGTCGGAGCTCGGGAAGGGAAAATCACCGACCAGTGAGAACAGTGGGTCCGTGGCAGCGGGCCAGAACACCCCGGCATCCAGGGTGGCGATGTCGCCGGACGGCAGTACGTAGTCGACGCGCAGGTTGCCCGGTCCGCCGAACAGGTCTTCGCCGAAATCGGCGGTATCGAAGGCCGCCGCACCCCGGTGGGTCAGATTGTTCCGGCCCTGGCGCAAGCTGGCGTCGGCCGCCCCGAGGCTGGCCGGCGTCGCCTTGGCGTTGATCTCGGGGCTGCCGAGCAGCAGCGCGATCGGATCGTCGGTGCTGTCGCCGTCCTGGGGGTCGGCGTTGAGATCGCCGACGAGCACGAAGCTGGCACGTGCCGGCAGGCCGCCGCGGCGAGCGCGATCGTCGTAGACGTAAGCGCCCCGCTCCGGCGTGACATAGTCGGCCCAGAAGCGGATTTCGTCATGGTTGCGCCGCCCGTTGCGGTCCTCGGGTCCGTCGAATACCGGGGGCGTCGGGTGACTGGCCAACAGGTGCAGCGTGCGGCCATCGATCCTGACCGGCAGATCCCAGTGACTCTTGGACGACAACGGCAACACCGCAAGTTCCTCGGCCGAGTACCAGTCGGCGGGCTCCGGGGTGGCGGGATCGTCTGGCAGCTTGGCGCCGGGCATGTCCTTCCACAGGAAATTCCGGAAGGTGCGAACCCGCTGGTGATCGATCGGGTAGCGCGATAGCACCAGCATCCCGAACTGCCCGGGGAAGGCGCCGAAGCCCGAGGCATCGTCGGGTTCCCCGAGGATGCCGTTGTTGTTGAGATCGAAGCCGCTGTCCACGCCGGTGTTCGACGGTGCCAGGAACTGGTGCCGGTAGAAGATTGGCGCGGCGCCCTGCTGACTCACCCTGAGATAGTTGCGTTGGAACAGAGCCGCGGCCCGACCCTCGGCGTCGAAATCGAACTCGTTCAACAGCAGCACGTCCGGCCGGACCCGCTGGATGATCTCGGCCACCGCCCGGGCCTGGGCATCGTCCTGCGAGCGGAGTGCGGCAATCAGTTGTCCCTGCTCGCCGCGGTTGAGCGACGCGTTGAAGGTGGCAATCCGTAGGGCCCGGTGCTTGGGCTCGAAGCCCAGGCGGACGACTGCCGGATCATGGTCGCTCGCCGGGTCGGCGAACTCGCTGTTCAGGTGCACTATGTCGTAGGCGGCACGGCCGGCCAGGTTGTGGCTCACCAGGATATGGTCGAGCGCCTGGGCGTTGCCGTCGACCACGAAGCTGTAGCGCCCGGCCAACGGCAGCGACTCGGTCAGGTTCACCAGCGCCGGGGTGTCGTCGCCTTCCAGGATTCGCAGGGGCGGGAGAAACTGAAACTCGTTTAGATCGCCCAGTACCACGACATTGGCATCCGGATCGGCGCTGAGCAATGTATCGACATAGGCGTTGACCAAGGCGGCCTGTGCCCGACGCTGGTCCTCGCCGCCGTTGACCGGCGGCTGCACCGCCCCGAACAGCGGCGTGCTGCCGCCTTTGGATGCAAAGTGGTTGTTGACCAGATGCAAGGTGTTGCCGCGGAAGCGGAAGCTGGCGGCCAGGGGCCTGCGGCTGGCGGCGAAGGCATCGCCGTCGGCGAGGTCGGTGTCGATCAGCGCTTGTGCCGAACCTTCCACCAGCTTGACGCGCCGCGGGTTGTACAAAAAGGCAACCCGGATATTGCCGCCAGGCTGCCCGCCGTCCCGATTGTCTTGTGGCGGGTTGTCGACAAAGGCATAGCCCGGCCCACCTGCTTCCCGGATCGCCGCCGTCAGGGTCGCCAGGGTCAGATCGGCGTCCACCACGCCGTCGTCGAGACTGCCGGAGTTGTCCTGGATCTCCTGGACCCCGACGATGTCGGGCGCCCGCAAGCGGTGGACGATCTGCGCGGCCAGCGCGTCGAAACGACCGTCCGCGACATCGGCGTCGCCGTCTGCGTCGTTGGGATCGAGATTGAGCAGATTGAAGCTCGCGATCGCCAGCTGTCCGCGCCCCGGGGCCAGCGCCGTGCGCTCGCCGGGCAGTGCCGCGGGCGTTACGTCGAAGGCTTCGCTGGCCAATATCTCGGTGTTGCCGAAGGCGTAGCTGACCACGCCGACGATGTCGCCCAAGTGGTCACCCGTGTCGACCCTCGGCTCGAACCCCGGCAACAGCACCGGGTCCAACTGGACCTGTACCCGCTCGGGGTTGAAGTCGTCCTGGTCGATGGTGATGCCACCGCGGGGATTGCGGCCGGTGGCGTCGGCGCCGTTGTTGGCCAGGGTGTAGATCTCGCCGAAACGACTGGTGGCACTGACGGCGACGGCATCCTCGACCAGCACCCGCATGCCTTCGAGGCTCTCGTAGAAGTCGATACCGTCGGTCTGCGGGTCGTAGCTCGCCAGCAGGTCGTCGTCGATATTCGCCGCGGGCGGTACCCTCCCGCTGGCACCGATGACACTCGGCGCCGGCAGGGCGCCACCGGCAGCGAGCACTTCGACAGCGGGGCGCGAGAATTCGGTGATCGACAGATTCCCGGTGGCGGTGCCGCCGGGCGTAAATTCGACGATCGAGCCGGTGACCCGCACCAGGTCGCCGGGTTCGAGCGCCGGCTGCTCACCAGTGAACGCGAACAGACCGTCCGAGGTTGCCGGATCGTCGTCACCCACCAGATCCTGCAGATAAAAGCCACTGCCGGTCACGGCTGTCACCACCCCCTCGGTAGTCACCGTCATGCCGGCGAACGGCGACTGATGTGCGGCGCCCTGGATCTCGGGGATACTCACTTCCACGGGGTCCGACGGGGGTTGGGCGGTGCAGGAGCCGGCCCCGCCCGCGAAGGTCTGTCCGGTATTGCTGCAGCCGGGCGTACCCGGGGCGGGTCCCGCCCAGGCGAAGTCGGCGCTGTCCATCCCGTCGCCGGCCAGCTGCAGCGAGAAGCCGAGCGCGGTCGCGGCGTCTTCGACGACCCCTATGTCCACTGCGGTGAGTCCCGCCGCCGGACCCGCGACCGCCGTGAAGCTGCCTTCGTAACTCAGGAATTGCTGCACGTTGCCGTCGGGGTCGATCAGGGCGAGGCCGTCCGGCGCCCCGTTCTGGATACCATTGGCCGGGAAAGCAACAACGCTGAAGCCGTAGCCGGTGCCGGTGTCGTCGCCGAGCACGCGCCCGTCGAGCGTCACCGTGCTGTAAGCCGCCAGGGCGGCCGGGCTGCCGTTGTAGAGCGCCAGCGCCCACCCTGTGAGGTCCGTTCCCGTCGGGCCGGCCAGTTCGACGAACTCGCCGCTGTCCGCTCCGGTGTTGTCGTAGTGAATCTCGTTGACGAAGACGGCGGCGTTGCCGCCGCAAGCCAAACCGGCACACCCGGCCAGAACGGCCAAGCGGACGGTCGCCGCGCCCCGGCGGTGCGGTGCGGAGGTGACGGACAGGGGCAGGATGCGCATGCGTGTTTTCTCCATGGAGCTGCAGATCGCAGCGGGGCCTGCCTGAGGGTCGGCCCCCGCCGGCCAGAGCCATCTTGCAGCGGTCGTCTTACCAACGCCTTTCCGGTCTGTGACCAGGCGGTGAAAATCCACCACCAGACCGTTTGTGACTGCCACACCCGCAACGGGGTCGCTGCGGCCGGCCTGCTGCCCGGGTTTCCGATCGGCCGGGCTGCATTGCCGGTGCCGCACGCCATCTGTCAGCGCATCGGCAGGCGCGCCAAGTCCGAGGGCCTGAGGGGTGTCAGGGCCCGCCCGGCGCCATCACCCGATGGCGTAGGGCGGGAACTCGCGTGGTTTCCGGCGACGCTGTCCAGCAGGGCAAGGGTTACGCACCGGCTCTCCTTCGAGGACTGGTTCTGGGTGCTGAGTCCGTCGCTTGAACGAGCAGTTCATCGGAGGCCCGAGAAGGCCGTTGGGCAGCTGGCCTGCCTGGTTTGGTACCGGCCAGTCTGCAGGGCGTGGGCGGTTTGAGCAGCGCACGCTGGTTCACCACCGGCATAACGGGCGAAGAAAGCGCTCAAATCCAGCGCGTTGATGGTGTCACCGATGCAGTACGCCAGATGGCCCTCTGGCAGCCAATCCCGCGACGACGCCGGCAGCAACATCCTTGGTTCGGCAAATACGGGCGGTGACTGGCGGCCATGCGGACCGCTCACAATGGAAATGCCCGTATTGTCCCGGACTTCCCTTCTGCCGCCCAGACTCCTAGACGACGATCACCTGGTCGTGGTCGCGCTTGGGGTTCTGCTCCGAGGTCGTCGCTCCCCCTGGCAGCGGATCCGCGAACAAATCCTCCACCTCGTCGAGCGCCAGGTCGACATCATCCAGCGCGTCCGCAAGCAGCTTGTCCGCGGCCAAGCCGGACCGGGGTTGCCCTGGGTAGGCCTGGTGGGGCATCTCATCCATCGGACTGGCCTGGTGGGCCGCCCCGAACGCGTCAGTGGCAGCCACTTCGGAAATCGAAGCCGCGTCCGGCGTAACCCGCAACCCCGGATTCGGCATTGTCACCGCGGGTATCTCGGGCGTATTGAAGGCCGAGGAATACTCGTTGAGCAGGCGGCTCATGGTATTCATGGAGACATGCAGTTCCTCGGCCAGTCGCGTGTTCTCGCTGCGCAGCAGTTCGAGTGCGCCGTCGTCCGGTGCCGGAGCGCTCCGCGGCACTGGGACGGCGGCGGCCTGGTCGGGGAGGAGCTGCAAGTACGGATCGAGCACGGCCTCCACCGCGCGGTCGAAGGCAGCCGCCGCCATGGCGTCGCGCCGCAGATACAGGTTGGCGAAGCCCTGGTAGAGGCGCAGTTCCTCGCGTGCGATCGGCACCGCCGCCGCTTCCAACGCCTCACCCGCCAAGCCGAGGCGGTCGGCCAGGACAGTGCGCAACCGCGCCTCCCGTTCGGCGCGGGTGGCCTTGACCTTGGTGATCAATCCCTGCACGGCCCGCCGGTCACCGATCCGCGCGGCGCGATTGCGCCACCAGGAAATGGTCAGCAGGATGTAGAGCAACAGCAGCAGCTCGACACCCGCCACGCCCAGCCACAAAGACAAGTCCGTCATGCCGCCTCCTCGCGGGCATTCTCGGCCGCCCGGTCACCGGCGCCAGGGACTTCGTCAGAAATCAGCAACAGGTAGCCCGGGGTGCCGCGACGGCGCCTGAGCAGCCACCAGATCGCGCCGCCGCCCAAGATCAACAGCAGGTTGAATCCACCGAAGAGCGCGGCCGGCATCAACCAAGCCGCTGCGGCGGGCGGCGCGGGCGACTGTGGCGCAGGTTCCCCGCTGACCGACGACGCGACCAACGCGGGCTCGGGCGGTATCTCGACCGCAGCGAGCGGGCGCGGCCCGGCGCCGGCCCCGTACACAGGCCCCCGGGTGCTGCCGAGCAAGTTGCCGGCGCGCGTGCGCCCCTCCACCAGCGCCCATACCGGCCAGGCGGGATCGGCCAGCGGCGCCGACCAGGCGCCGTCCGCAGTCGCCGCTGCCGGCAACACCAGGCGTTCACCCTGGGGGTCTTGCTGCCAGATCTCGCTCCGCGCGACCTCCGGCAATACTGCGGCATCGACCGCCAGCCGGGCCGTCGGCGCCTCCTCGCCCGCCGCCACACTCAAGCTGGCGGGTGCGGTCACGCTGTACACGAACCGCTTTTCGCGCACGAAGGTATTGCTTTCCGCCCGC
>JBFZDU010000244.1:0-7608 GCA_041307205.1 Gammaproteobacteria bacterium
GCGCCAATGCAAGAGGGTGGAAAGTAAGGCGCTTACGAACAAGGAACAAGGAACAAGGAACAAGGAACAAGGAACAAGGAACAAGGAACAAGGAACAAGGAACAAGGAACAAGGAACGCCAAAATGGTCGCAGCCCCGCAACCGATGTCAAGCCAGAATCCAAAATAAGTCGCGGCGCCAGCCGCACAAGACCCCTCGCTCCTCGGCCCTCGGCCCTCGGCCCTGTATTTAGTTGTCCGGTTTTTTCCCTTCTTTACCAAAAGGAACACTAGCGTGTCGTTAGGTAACACAGACGCCCTGCAATTGTTACCTTTAGACACAATTTGGCCTCCCGCCAGCCCCGCGCAACCCTTTCTAAGCCGTTGTTATAATTTGACATTTCTGAAAGCCGCGACTCACAATTGGGAGCGCTGTAAACCCGTCGCGGACGGGCACTATAAAACCAGCGGGCATCGCGATTGGGGCGGCATCCGAAGACAACAACACCGGGTCACATCGCCGCGTTGGACCCACCCCATGCCCGCCCCCAAACCCTCACCGCAACCGAGGAGCTCTCAACATATGAATAAAACACCTCAAGACTACTGGAAGGCGAACATCCGTCTGGTCGCCACCCTGCTGGTCATCTGGTTCGTGGTCTCCTACCTGTTGGGCATCATTCTGGTGGACCCGCTGAACGCCATTCAAATCGGCGGCTATAAGCTCGGCTTCTGGTTCGCCCAACAGGGATCCATGTACATCTTCGTGATCCTGATCTTCTTCTACGCCGCACGTATGAACGCGATGGATCGCGAGTTCGACGTGCACGAAGACTGAGCGGAGACCAATCCAAATGGATCTACAAACTATGACTTATCTCGTTGTCGGCGCGACCTTCGCGCTGTACATCGTGATCGCCATCTGGGCCCGCGCTGCAACGACCGGGGAATTCTATGTCGCCGGCAAGGGCATCCACCCGGTCGCCAACGGCATGGCCACCGCGGCCGACTGGATGTCGGCGGCATCCTTCATCTCGATGGCCGGCCTGATCGCCTTCAAAGGCTATGACGCCTCCGTGTACCTGATGGGCTGGACCGGCGGCTATGTGCTGCTGGCCATGTTGCTCGCACCCTACCTGCGCAAATTCGGCAAGTTCACCGTGCCGGAGTTCATCGGCGAGCGCTATTACTCGCAGACCGCGCGCCTGGTCGCGGTGCTGTGCCTGATCGTCGCCTCCGTGACCTATGTCATCGGCCAGATGAAGGGCGTCGGCGTGGCCTTCTCGCGCTTCCTCGAAGTCGACTTCGAAGTCGGCGTCTATGTCGGCATGAGCATCGTGTTCATCTACGCCGTACTCGGTGGCATGAAGGGCATCACCTACACCCAGATCGCCCAGTACGTGGTGCTGATCTTCGCCTACACCATCCCGGCGGTCTTCATTTCGCTGAACCTCACCGGCAACCCCCTGCCGCAGCTCGGTCTGGGCAGCGCCATGGCGGACGGCAGCGGTACCTTCCTGCTCGACAAGCTCGACCAGGTGGTAACAGAGCTGGGCTTCGGCGCCTACACGGCACAGAAGGACAGCACCCTGAACATGGTGCTGCTGACCCTGTCGCTGATGATCGGCACCGCCGGCCTGCCGCACGTCATCATCCGCTTCTTCACCGTGCCCAAGGTCAAGGACGCCCGCTCCTCCGCTGGCTGGGCCCTGGTGTTCATCGCGATCCTGTACACCACCGCCCCGGCGGTCGGCGCCATGGCCCGCCTGAACCTGATGGATACCATCCAGACCGGCCCGGTGGGCGAGGTCACGGCCAACATCGAACTGGCCAAGGTCCCGGCGTGGATGACCAACTGGCGGACCACCGGCCTGTTGAACTGGGAGGACAAGAACGGCGACGGCCGCATCCAGTACTACAACGACAAGAATGCCGAGTTCGCCGCCAAGGCGGAACAATGGGGCTGGAAAGGCAACGAGATGACCAAGGTCGACAACGACATCATGGTGCTCGCCAACCCCGAGATCGCGCGCCTGCCCAACTGGGTCATCGCCCTGGTGGCGGCCGGCGGCCTGGCCGCGGCGCTCTCCACCGCAGCCGGCCTGTTGCTGGCCATTTCCTCGGCCATCTCGCACGACCTGATCAAGGGCGTCATCAACCCCGGCATCTCGGAGAAGAACGAACTGCTGGCCGGCCGTATCGCCATGGCTGGCGCCATCGTGGTGGCCGGCTACCTGGGCATCCACCCACCGGGATTCGCGGCCGAAGTGGTAGCCCTGGCGTTCGGGCTGGCCGCCTCCTCGATCTTCCCCGCCCTGATGATGGGCATCTTCAACAAGCGGGTTAACCGCGCCGGCGCCATCCTGGGCATGCTGTCGGGCCTACTCTCGACGGTGATCTACATCTTCTGGTTCAAGGGGTGGTTCTTCCTCCCCGGCACCGCGATGGCGGCCAACACCCCGGACAACTGGTTCATGGGCATCTCGCCCGAGGCCTTCGGGGCGGTCGGCGCGGCAATCAACTTCGCCGTGGCCATCGTGGTATCCAAGGTGACGGCGGCCCCGCCGGAGCATATCCAGCACCTGGTCGAAGACATCCGCGTGCCCAAGGGGGCCGGTACGGCCGTCGATCACTAAGCCGGACGCTGCAAGCTTCAAGGCCCCACTTCGGTGGGGCCTTTTTTCTCCGGGTCAGCGGCCACCGGCAACTCGCCCGAAAACCATGGACTAATCACCCGATAGGCTTCGCCCGTGGAAATCGAACTCGTCGAGATCCGTGACTTCATGGCCAGGCGCCCGCCGTTCGACGCCCTGCCGCAAGACATACTGAATGAACTGCCGAAGTCGCTGTCGATCCGTTACCTGCGGCGCGACTCGGATTTCCCGCCGGCCGACGCCGACGGTGCCTACATCTATATCGTGCGCAGCGGCGCCATCGAACTGCGCGACGCGCATGGCGCGCTATGCGAGAAGCTCGGCGAGGGCGACATGTACACCACGCCCTGCCAACTGGTGGACCTGGCGGGTGAATGCAAGGGCAAGGCGGCGGAGGACACGCTGCTGTACCTGCTGCCGTGCGCGCAGCTGCAGTCGCTGCGACAGGCCGCCAAGGATTTTGACAAGCACTTCAGCAATTCGCTGCGCGAGCGCCTCAAACACGCGGTCGCGCTGGTGCAGGAACGCTCGACCTCCGACGTCGGCTATATGACGGTCGAGGTCAACGACCTGATCAAGAAAGCGCCCATCACCATCGGCGCCGACCACAGCATCCAGCAGGCGGCCGCGGTGATGGCCGAGAACGACGTCTCGTCGGTCCTGATCCTGGACGGGGAACAGCTGGTCGGCCTGATCACCGACCGCGACCTACGCAAGCGCTGCGTCGCCGTCGGACTGTCCGGCAGCGAGCCGGCGCGCAGCATCATGACCACCAACCTGCAGACCATCGAGCACAACGCCCTGATGATCCAGGCGCTGATGACCATGACCCGGCTGCACGTGCATCACCTGCCGGTGCTGGCCGGCGGCAAGCTGGCGGGGATGTTGACGGCGACCGACCTGGCGCGCCACCACAGCACCAACTCGGCCTTCATCGCCACCGACATCCGCAAGGCCAAGACGGTCGAGGACCTGGCGGTGGCCGCCGCGCGGCTGCCCGAGCTGCAACTGCAGCTGGCCAATTCCAGCGCCACGGCGCTGCACATCGGCGAGGCCGTCTCCTGCATCACCGACTCGCTGACCAAGCGGCTGATCGAGATGGCCGAGGCCAAGCTCGGGCCGCCGCCGGTGCCTTACCTGTGGATGGCCGGCGGTTCCCAAGGGCGGCGCGAGCAGTCGTCGCACTCGGACCAGGACAATGCGCTGATCATCTCGGACGCGCTGCAGGCCGGCGACGACGCCTACTTCGCCGCCCTGAGCCAGATCGTCAGCGACGGCCTCAACGCCTGCGGCTTCGTGTACTGCCCCGGGGAGGCCATGGCCACCAACCCCAAGTGGCGCCAGCCGCTCAAGACCTGGCGGCAGTATTTCCAGGCCTGGATCAACAAGCCCGAGCCCATGGCCCTGATGCTGTCGAGCATCTTCTTCGACCTGCGCGTGGTGCACGGCGACCCGGAGTTGTACGCCGGGCTGCAGCGCGAGATCCTGCAGCTGAGCCAGAAGAACCGCATCTTCATCGCCTACATGGCGGCCAACGCTCTGCAGCACCGCCCGCCGCTAGGGTTCTTCCGCCAGTTCGTGCTGATCCACGACGGCGCGCACAACGACACCTTCGACATCAAGCACCGCGGCATAGTCCCCATCACCGACCTGGCGCGCGTCTATGCCCTGTCCGAGGGGCTGGAGCCGGTGAATACCACCGAGCGGTTGCGCGCCGCCGGGGCCTCGGGCGCGATGAGCGCCGAGATGGCGGAAAACCTCGAGGACGCACTGGAGTTCATCGCCAGCCTGCGCATTCGGCACCAGGCCGAACAGATCCGCCACGACCAGCCGCCCGACAACTACCTGCCGCCCGGCTCGCTGTCGGAACTCGAACGCGAGCAGATGAAGGATGCCTTCCGCGTCATCCAGACCATGCAGGAAGCGCTGGCGAGTCGTTACCAGGCGGGCAGGTTCAGGTGAGGCATGATGCTGGCCCGCTGGCTCGGCAAGGACTATGCGCGACGGCGCGCCCTGCGCAGGGCGCAAGGGCCGCTGCAGGCGTACCTGGCGACGCCCTTTCCCGACCGGCGCGCCCGTTGCCGCGACCTGGAGATCGTCGCCCTGGACCTCGAAACCACCGGGCTGGATCCGCGCCGCGACAGCATCCTGAGCGCCGGGCTGGTGACCGTCCAGGGCATGAGCGTGCGCCTGGACACGGCCTGGCATCGCGTGGTGCAGGTGGAGCACGCCATTGCCGAGGCGTCGGTAGTGATCCACGAGATCACCGACGACCAGGCGGCCGCCGGACTGCCCTTGGCCGAGGTGCTGCCGGAGCTGCTGCAGCGCCTCGCCGGGCGCGTGATGCTGGTGCATTACAAGAATATCGAACAGAACTTCATCGACGCGGCCTGCCGCCGCTTGTTCGGCGCGCCCTTCGTGATCCCGACCATCGACACCCTGGCGCTGGCGGCGCGGGTGTTCGAGCGGCGCAACCACACCGTCCAGGCGGGCGATTTGCGGCTGTTCAACCTGCGGCCGCGCTACAACCTGCCGCGCTACAAGGCCCACAACGCCCTGAGCGACGCGCTGGCGACCGCCGAGCTGTTCCTGGCGATGGCAGCGGAGATGGACCCCGGTCCCGACTGCCGCCTGAGCAGCTTTCTGACCTGACCGGTTCGGCCGCGGCCGGGCCGCGCCGGAGGATGACAGCGCGCAACCAGTGCGGATAATCGGGGTCAGATTCCGGTGCCCCGCAGCCCGACCCGGCGCTGACCGGGCGCCAAACCGAGCAACAGAACAAGCACCACCCCAAACGAGGAGAAACCCATGTCCGAAGTGAAGGTCTACGACGTCCCGGCGGAGTTTGCCGCCCAGGCCAACATCAATGCCGAGCAGTACGCGCAGATGTACCGGCGCTCCGTGCAGGACCCCGCGGGCTTCTGGGCCGAGCAGGCCGAGCACTACCTCACCTGGTTCAAGAAGTGGGACAGCACGCTCGACTGGAGCTTTGGCCAGGACGTGCATATCAAGTGGTTCGACGGCGGCAAGCTGAACGTCTCTTACAACTGCCTGGACCGCCACCTCGACACCCGCGGCGACCAGGTGGCCATCATCTGGGAAGGCGACGACCCCAACGAGGACCGCAAGGTCACCTACCGCGAACTGCACGCCGAAGTCTGCAAGCTCGCCAACGTGCTCAAGAGCCGCGGCGTCAACAAGGGCGACCGGGTCTCGCTGTACCTGCCGATGATTCCCGAAGCGGCCGTTGCCATGCTGGCCTGCGCGCGCATCGGCGCGGTCCACTCGATCGTGTTCGGCGGCTTCTCGCCCGACGCCCTGCGCGACCGCATCCTCGACGCCGACTGCCAGGTCGTGATCACCTCCGACCAGTCGCTGCGCGGCGGCAAGAAGGTGCCGCTCAAGGCCAACGCCGACCGGGCCATCGCCCAGTGCCCCGGCGTGCATACCTGTATCGTGGTGCAGCGCGGCGGCCAGCCGGTCGAGTGGCACGACGGCCGCGATCTCTGGTATCACGAGGCCATGAGCGCGGCCCCCACCGCCTGCGAACCCGAGCAGATGGACGCCGAGGACCCGCTGTTCATCCTCTACACCTCGGGCTCCACCGGCAAACCCAAGGGCGCGCTGCACACCACCGGCGGCTACCTGCTGCAGGCGGCCATGACCCACAAGCTGGTGTTCGACTACAAGGACGGCGAGGTCTATTGGTGCACGGCCGACGTCGGCTGGGTCACCGGCCACAGCTACATCGTCTACGGCCCGCTCGCCAACGGCGCCATCAGCCTGATGTTCGAGGGCATCCCGACCTATCCCGACGCCGGCCGCTTCTGGCAGGTCTGCGACAAGCACCAGGTGGCCACCTTCTACACCGCGCCGACGGCGATCCGCATGCTGATGGGCGCCGGCGACGACTTTGTCAACAAGTGGCAGCTCAGCTCGCTGCGCCTGCTGGGCACGGTCGGCGAGCCGATCAACCCCGAGGCCTGGGAGTGGTATCACCGCGTGGTTGGCAAGGAGCGCTGCCCCATCGTCGACACCTGGTGGCAGACCGAGACCGGCGCCCACATGCTCACCCCCCTGCCCGGCGCGACCAGGCTCAAGCCCGGTTCGGCCACCCTGCCCTTCTTCGGCGTCCAGCCCTGCCTGCTGGACGACCAGGGCAACGAGATCGAAGGCAATCCCGCCGAGGGCAACCTGGCCATCAAGTTCCCCTGGCCGTCGCAGATGCGCACCGTCTACGGTGACCACAAGCGTTTCTACGAGACCTACTTCGCCATGTTCAAGGGCTACTACTTCACCGGCGACGGGGCACGCCGCGACGAGGACGGCTACTACTGGATCACCGGCCGGGTCGACGACGTGCTCAACGTGGCGGGACACCGCCTGGGCACCGCCGAGATCGAGTCGGCCCTGGTGCTGCACCCCAAGGTCGCCGAGGCCGCGGTGGTCGGCTACCCGCACGAGATGACCGGCCAGGGCATCTACGCCTACGTCACCCTGATGGCCGGCGAGGAAGGCACCGACGCCCTGAAGAAAGAGCTGGTCGGCCTGGTGCGCGAGGAGATCGGCCCGATCGCAAAGGTCAACCTGATCCAGTGGGCACCGAGCCTGCCCAAGACCCGCTCCGGCAAGATCATGCGCCGCATCCTGCGCAAGATCGCCGCCAACGAACTGGAGAGCCTGGGCGACACCTCGACCCTGGCCGACCCGACGGTGGTGGACAACCTGATCGACAACCGGGCGAACAAGTAACAGGGCTTGCGATTCCCCCTCTCCCGGCTGCGGGAGGGGGGTATTAGCAAAAAGGGGCCAGGCTCGGATTTTCCCGAGGTCGTCAACGACTATCAACGACTCGCATCGACAACCCGCAACGACTCCCGCCACCCCAGGATCCGCTGATCTGCAGTTACCAGCGGCCAGCCGCCCGACAATGCCGTGGCGACGATCAGCCGGTCCGCCGGGTCGCCGTGAAATTC
>JBFZDU010000245.1:0-2905 GCA_041307205.1 Gammaproteobacteria bacterium
TGCCTGGCCGACGACATGGGACTGGGCAAGACGCTGCAGGTCATCGCCCGGCTGGTGCAGGAGCGCGCCGCCGGGACTGTACCTGGGCCGACCCTGCTGGTGGCGCCGACCTCGGTAATCGGCAACTGGCAAAAGGAGGTCCAGCGCTTCGCCCCGCAGCTGCCGGTCCTGATCCATCACGGCCCCAACCGGGCCGAGGACGCGGCGGCGTTCGGGCAGGCCGCCGCGGGGCAGGCGCTGGTGATCACTTCTAACGCCCTGGTGCGTCGGGATCAGGCCCTGTTCAGCGCACGCGACTGGCACCGGGTGGTGCTCGACGAGGCGCAGAACATCAAGAACCCCGTGGCGGCGCAGACCAGGGCGGTCAACAAGCTGCGGGCCAGGCACCGCCTCGCGCTGACCGGCACCCCGGTCGAGAACCGCCTGATGGATCTGTGGTCGCTGTTCAATTTCATGCGGCCGGGTTATCTCGACACCCAGGCGCGGTTCCGCAAGCACTTCGAACTGCCGGTGCAGCGCGACAATGACCCGGCCCAGGCCGCGGCACTCAAACGCCTGGTGGCGCCCTTCATCCTGCGCCGACTCAAGACCGACCGGGCCATCATCCGCGATCTGCCGGACAAGGTGGAGGCGATCCAATACTGCAATCTCAGCAAGGAACAGGCGGCCCTCTACGAAACCGTGGTGCGCGAGGTCGAGCGCGACCTGCAGGAGCGCGAGGGGATCGCCCGCCAGGGGCTGATGCTTGCCACCCTGATGCGGCACAAGCAGATCTGCAATCACCCCGCGCAGTTCCTGCAGGATGGCAGCGCGTTCAGCGCGGCGCGCTCGCACAAACTGCAGCGGCTGCAGGAGATGCTCGAAGGGCTCATGGCCGAGGGCGACAGCGTGCTGATCTTCACCCAGTTCAACGAGGTCGGCGCGCAGCTCGAGCAGCTGCTCCGGAACCAGCTCCATTACAACAGTTTCTACCTCCACGGTGGCACGCCGCGCGCCCGGCGCGAGGCCATGAACGCCGCCTTTCAGGACCCGGCGACCGAGCCCTCGATCTTCGTGCTCTCGCTCAAGGCGGGTGGGGTCGGCATCACCCTGACCAAGGCGAACCACGTGTTTCACTTCGACCGCTGGTGGAACCCGGCGGTCGAGGACCAGGCGAGCGACCGGGCCTTCCGCATCGGCCAGGAAAAGACGGTGTTCGTCCACAAGTTCGTCACCCTGGGCACCCTAGAGGAGCGAATCAACGCCATGATCGAAGACAAGAAGGCGCTGGCCGGCGCCATCGTCGGCAGTGACGAGTCCTGGCTGACCGCGCTCGACAACGAACGCTTCAAGGCGCTGATTCGCCTCGACCGCGAGACGGTGGGGGCCTGACCATGGCCAGGCCCGGCAGGACTTGGTGGGGGCAGCGTTTCATCGCGGCGCTGGAAGGCTTCACCGACAGCGGCCGACTGCAACGCGGCCGCGCTTACAGCAGCGCCAACCGCATCCTGGCCTTCAGTATCGCCGACGCCCGGGTCAGCGCGACGGTGCGCGGCAACGTCAATCCCTACTACGGGGTCTACACCGAGCCCCGCTACCAGGTCCGGATTCAGCTCGCACCCCTGCCTGCCAAGGCCTGGGACAAGGTCATCGCGCACCTGGGGAGCAAGGCCGCCCTGGTCTCGAAGCTGCTCATGCAGGAGATGCCGGACGATATCGACGCCGCCTTCGACCGCATGCAGCTCGGCCTGTTGCCGCGCAGTCGCCGGGACTTCGCCCTGACCGAGTGTTCCTGCCCGGACTCGGCCAATCCCTGCAAACACATCGCCGGGGTCTATTACCGCCTGGCAGGCCAACTCGACAGCGACCCCTTCCTGCTGTTCGAACTGCGTGGCCTGTCGCGCGAGCGGCTGCGCCTGGGGCTGCGCGCCACGCCCCTGGGCCAGGCCCTGGCGAGCTTGACGGTCGATACGGCATTACCAATCGTGGCGGCGGATTCCTTCCACACCCGCCCGGTGGCCGCCGCGACCGCCCCGGACTATCGCGCCTTCTGGTATGCAACAAGGGCCTGCCCAAGGAGATCGCGCCAGCCACGCCCCCCGCCGTGCCGGCCATCCTGGCGCGCAAGGGCGGCGAGTTTCCGCCGTTCTGGGACAAGGACAGTGCCTTCATCGCGGTGCTGGAGGAGTTGTATCTGCGGGTGCGGGAGAAGCACAAGGGCGTGCTCTCACCCCGGGTGCGGCTGCCTGTGTCCACGGCGCAGTGGCAGATCAGAAAAAGCCGGAAACCGTGCCGCCGTCCTTCAACTCCTGGATGACGGCGCGCAGCGCCACTATGGCCTGCTCACGGTCCGTGTTCGGATCCCAGGCATAGTCGCCCCAGCGCAACGGGTCCTGCAACACGCCGGCGAGCCGGTCGGCCACCAGCAGGTCGTAGATGCGGCGCCACTCGCCCTCCACGCGCAATGCCAGTTGCGGGTTGATCAGATACTGACCTTGGCGCAGCCGCAGAAACAGTTTGCGATTATATGGACCGTCCCGTGACACCTCGTTCTTGGCCAGGATCGAGGAAATATAAGTGCGACTCTTGCGGCGCGCCGGCACGATGGATTCGGGGAAGTGTTCGAGGACCGCAGCGAAATCGCCGGCCGAGAGCAGTTGCCGGCGCGATGCCCAGTTCTCGCCGAGACGCTGATAGAACAGGATCATCGCGACACACAGCATCAGGTACTCCATCAGCCGCAGCTCGAGCTTCACCAGGCGCCCGTCGATCTGCACGTCCAGGCTTGGCGGGGCCAGGCGCTGGAACAGCGACGGCAGGCGGGCACGGGCGAAGCGCTCGTCGGCACAGGCGCGCTCCAGGGCGATCTGGAATGCGTTCAGGCCGTTGCCATCCACCAGGCCGGTGTCCGCATCCCGGTCGAGCA
>JBFZDU010000246.1:0-2576 GCA_041307205.1 Gammaproteobacteria bacterium
GGCAGGGGTGAAATACACCGCGAGCAAGTCGGGTCGCGCGGCGCTGTTCTGTCGAGATCCGGATGCAAACACCCTGGAGTTCGCTGAGGTGAGCTGAGCGTGGTTGTTGACGCTTTAGCGGCTTTACAACCACGACCTGCCCTTCACGGGTGAACCGGATCAGGCTACGCGCTCCCGCCCCCGGTGCTGCGCACCCGCCGAGTCGCTGCTCGCATCCGGATGCGAACACCCTGGAGTTCGTTGAGGTCAGCTAAGCGGGTCCCGCGCGCACTCAACGGCGACGCAGCCGCTCGGCCTCGACATTTCCCGACTCATCCAGGCGGCCTTCCAGGCGCACATAGTCGCCGGGTTGCGGAAGTTTGTCCTGCCGTACCGAGTCCAGAGTGCCCAGTTTGAGCCCGTCGAGCGTGCCGTCCGTGCCAAGGACGCCATGCACGCGGACGCGGGCGCCCACAGGGATGCGGGCAGGCACCCCCGACACGTCGCGAGCGCCTTGGGCGATCCACGATTCAATGAGTTGGATGTCTGGCTCGCTCAAGTAAGGCGGGCCGTCCAGCGGCATTCTCGGGCGCGCGTGGCCCTTGATGCGGCGCAACAGTTCGCTGCCTTGGGGGCGCCCCGGCACCACCCGCACGCGTTCCGCGTCCGACAGGGTCTCGGCATGGGAGGTCAGCCTATAGCCCTCCGGGGCAGCGCCCATGAGGCCGTTGGCGGTGTGGCACTTGGCGCAATGCCTGGCAAACAGCGGCGCCACCTGTGCATAGGTGAGCGGTTCGCCGGCTGCGGGAAGCCGGCGTGGCGCAGCCGGCTGCGGCGCCGCGGGCGCGTTGCCTGCCATCAGGCCGCCGCTGATCCATTGATCGAACAGGGCGATCTCTGCATCCGACAGAAACGGCGGACCTGTCATCGGCATGCGCGGCTGGCTGACTCCCTTGAGCCGCCGGATCAGTTCGCTGGCCGCGGCGTCTCCGGAGTTGACCACCGGTCCCTTTGAGCTTCCGGCCAGTACCCCCTGCAGGGTGTCGAGACGCAAGCCTGCCGCCGCCGATGACCCGGAATGGCAGATGACGCAGCGTTCTGTCAGCAGCGGGGCGACATCGGCATACGACACCGCAGCCAGGGCTGTCGATGGCAGGATCAGCACCATGCCAAGCCATGAACGTGCAATAACGTTGAGGTGCCGTTTCATCAGCATGCTCCTTCAGCCATGAGGCCGGATCAGTCGCCAAACAGGGCCTGTCCATCGCGCGCCAGCAGGGCCGAACCATAGGCTGCCTCGGTATGCACGGCGCTCGCCACGGGTACGCCGAGCAGTCGCTGGCGAATCGTGGCCCATATCTGGTTTTTAGCACCGCCGCCGGCGGTTTCCACCCGGCGAACGGGCGAGGCGCCGAGTTCGGCGAGCAGGCCGTAGCCGCGCGCTTCGATGCGGGCGAGACTTTCCAGCAGCCCGTGCAGGAATTCGGCATCGTCTTGCGGGCGCGGCGTGAGACGCGGTGCAAGCGCAGGATCGTTGACCGGGAAACGCTCGCCGGCGCGCGGCAGTGGCAGGTAGTCGAGCGGGCTGGCAACGGTCGGATCGATGGTTTCGCTCAGCGCGGCCAGCGTGCGGTCGTCGAAAAACTGCCGCAGCACGGCGCCGCCGGCGTTGCTGGCGCCACCCGCCAGCCAGCGGCTGCCGAACCAGTGCGAATAGACCCCATGTTCGGTCGATTCCACGCGGGTGTCAGACAGCAGTTTCAAGACCAGGGTGCTGCCGAGCGAGGTGACGGCGTCGCCGCTCTGGTTGACGCCGGCCGCCAGGAAGGCGGCGATGGAATCGGTGGTGCCGGCGTGCACCATGCAGCCGGGATTCACGCCGAGGTAGCGTGCGCGTGGCCGCGACACGGTGGCGAGCCGGGCGCCGGGGGCGATCGGCACCGGCAGGTAGTCGACGTCGGCCAGGTACTCGACCCAGGCCGGCCATTTCAGTTCGTCGAGGTCGAGGCCCATCTTGAGGGCGTTGTGGTAGTCGGTCATGCCGACGCGGCCGGTCAGGAGGCCCGACAGCCAGTCGGCCTGGTTGAGGTAGAGCCGGGCGCCGGTGAGGCCGAGGCGCTTTTTCAGCCACAGTATCTTGGCCAGTCCCGAGGTGACCGCCGCGGCCGGGTGGCCGGGGGTAGCGGTTTTCGCGATCAGTGCCGCTTCATCGACTGCGCGATCGTCGTTGTAAAGCAGGGGCGGGTGGCGCGGCGAGAGTTCCTCGTCGCAGGCGAGCACGGTGCCGGAGGTGCCGTCGAGGGCGATGTCCGAGAGCTGGGTGCGGATCGGGGGCGGCAGCGAGGCGACCAGGTCCCACAGCGCCTCGCGCCAGATGCCGGCGCGCTCGTAGTCCTCCAGCGCACCGAAGTCGCGGCTGTCCTCCGCAACGATCGCGCCTTCGGCGTCGATGACGCAGCTGCGCGCGCCACTGGTGCCGAAGTCGATGCCGAGGAAATACAAGCGCTTATCCGCGGGTGTTGGACTGATGTTCGAATTGCGTGAGGTCCACGCGCGGTGCCGGCTTCCAGCCTTTTTTGTGGTGTTCGGCGACGACG
>JBFZDU010000247.1:0-10813 GCA_041307205.1 Gammaproteobacteria bacterium
TGGCCGAGCAGATCAAGCAGCGCGCCGGCGTCCTGGTCGACGCGGAGTCTATATTCGACATCCAGGTGAAGCGCATCCATGAATACAAGCGCCCGCACCTCAACGTGCTGCATATCATTAGCCTCTACTGCCGCCTGAAACAGCAGCCTAACGCAGAGATGACGCCACGGACCTTCATATTCGGCGGCAAGGCGGCGCCCGGCTATTTCATGGCCAAGTTGATCATCAAACTGATCAACGCGGTGGGCGAAGTAATCAACAATGACCCTCAGGTCAACGGTTTTATCCGCGTGGTGTTCCTGCCAGACTTCAACGTCAAGAATGCCCAGTACGTCTATCCCGCGGCCGACTTATCGGAGCAGATATCCATGGCCGGCAAGGAGGCATCAGGCACGGGTAACATGAAATTCGCCATGAACGGGGCGCTGACGATAGGCACCCTGGACGGCGCCAACCTGGAGATCCGCGACGAGGTTGGGGCAGACAACTTCTTCCTGTTCGGCCTTACCGCCGACCAAGTGGCGGAAACCTGGGCCCACGGTTACTGCCCCCGACGCCTTTATGAGGGCAGCCCGCGGCTTCGCGAAGTGATTGAGCTGATCAACTCTGGCATGTTCTCGCATGGAGATACCGAGCTGTTCCGGCCGGTGACCGAAAGCCTGTTGGATCACGATCCCTTTCTGGTCTTGGCGGACTTCCAATCGTATGCAGATACCCAACAGCAAGTGGACCGGGCGTATCGTGACCGGGACCATTGGAACCGCATGTCGATCTTGAATGTTGCCCGGATCGGAAAGTTTTCCTCTGATCGTGCGATAGCAGAATACAGCAGGAAGATATGGCAGGTGGTACCGGTTCCCGTTGACGATATTTTGCCCTGACCGCAATGTCACTAACCTGAGATCGTGATGTTCGATTGTATCCGCCCCGGCGAATGTTGCCGGGCACAGATAACCGTGCCAAGGCGATGCCGTCCGAACGAGATGGGGTGGGTGTCAGGCGAGATCACGGCGTGGCGTAAAGGTACTGAGCGATGAGCGAATGCCCCGGGGGCGATTTGTACCAGCGCGACCGTGGTGCCGGCTCGCAAAGGGTGGGAGATGTGAATATCGGTCGACCAGGCTTCGGCTTATCGAACAGCGGTATGGCGATTCGTCTGCGGCGCACGATTGTCATACTGGTGTTCGGCCTGTGGGCCGGCGTTGGGGTTGGCGATGGCGGCAAAGGCGTCACGATAGGCGCCCGAAAACCCGTTGCCATCGATCTGCTGTCGCTCATCGAGCCTGCGAGGGACCGCATAAAAGGTACAGTTGTCGCGACAGCGGGTGTCCTTCTGCTCGACAGTCCGTGGTACTTCGTGGCCACGCGCCTGCCATACCTGCCGTCTGATCAATACGATCTCGAGTTCGAGGTCACACGAACCACGGGGCACGACGGGATCGGGATTGTCTTGCCCGTCTCGGCGCAGCGCCAGATCGCGTTGGTCCTGGGTGGCTACCCGAGCAAGGGGGGGCTCGATGGCTTGAACTATGTGGACGGCAAAGACCTCACGGAAAACGGTACGGGCACAAAAACGTGCATACGGAATGGCGAATCGCTAACCATCAAGGTTGCCGTTCGCGCCGACCAAGTCAGTTACTGTTGCCAATGTGGTGCCGCCGAAGTCGGGGCGGTATTCAAGATCGCAGGGAGAGACCTGAACATCGACGAGCGCGCCGGTGGCCTGCGGCAACGAGGACTTGCCATTTACCAAGTGAAGGGTGAATCGCGATTCACGAAGATCGTGCTCCACGACTACGGCCACGGGCGGTTCCTGACCGCGTGGGCGAAGTAGAGGCCGAGCTTAGTGCGCTGGAAAGTGCGTTTCAGGAGTGACTGTCCGCGCATGCATTGGTGCTGGTGCTCATCGTATCGGCGTTGCTGTGACGGCCCCCACTCGCCAGGGAAGCGGTGCCGCTGACCAGCATGCGATAGTCGGTCTTGAATGGCCGCGGTGCGGGTGGCTTCGCCGGTGTAATCGCGCCAGTGACCGATCGCCAGCTGGCTGGCGAGTCGAGTGCATCGCCTGTTGGGACAAGCGGATTTGCGGCGCCGCAAATCTGTGCCGCGGTTGTCATCTGCCGCACGCGGGGGCGTCACACGCCTGTTATCTCGACCCGCTAAAACACAGCTTCCGCCACAACCACCGCCGGAGGCTTCCTATGGGAACACACGCTGCCCGCGGCGCCGGCCGCCGTACCAGCGTTGGCGCGGTTACGATCTTCGTGACCGCATTCGCCTTGATTATGGCGGGCGCTGGATCCGCCGATCAGCGCACCACGCATCCCGAATTGCAAAGACCAAGGCCGCAGCAGGCCGAACTGGGTCACCGCGGGCGTGCCGCGCGCAACCACAGATTCCTGGTCGATCTGCAATTGCTGGCTTTCAACGATTACCACGGACATCTGACGCCCGACACGCCCGGGACTATCGATGGCCTGCCCGCCGGTGGTGCCGAGTACCTTGCAGCCAAGCTCAGAGAGCTGCGGATGGGGCACAAGCATACATTGACGGTTGCCGCTGGCGACTTGATTGGGGGTTCGCCGGCATTCTCCGGGCTGTTTCATGACGAACCGGCGGTCGAGTCGCTGGACGCGCTGGGCCTCGACGTGTCGAGCGTCGGCAATCACGAGTTCGACGAAGGAGTGTCCGAGCTGCTGCGCATGCAATACGGCGGCTGCCATCCGGTCGACGGCTGCTATTTCCCCGACCAACCTTACCCCGGTGCGAACTTCCAGTGGCTCGCTGCCAACGTGGTGGATCGCCGTGGCCGCACGCCCTTGCCGCCGTATTGGATCAAGAGCATCGAGGGCGTGAAGGTCGCTTTCATCGGCATGACGCTGGAAGACACCAGCGCGTTGGTTGCGGCGTCCGGCATTGCCGGGTACCGATTCCTCGACGAGGCAGAGACCGCCAACCGGCTGGTGCCGCGTCTGCAGCGGGGCGGCGTCAAGGCGATCATCGTGCTGTTGCACGAAGGGGGGATCCCCAGCCCGCTGGCGATCAATGGCTGCGAGGGCATTAGCGGACCGATCGTCGCAATCAACGCGGCGCTCAGTGCCGAGATCGATGCCATCGTCACGGGTCACACCCATCAGCCATACAACTGCCAATTACCGGACCCCAAGGGCGAACTGCGCCCGGTCACCAGTGCCTATTCGTTTGGCCGGGTCGTATCGGAACTGAATCTGGTTCTCGACAAACGCACTCGGGACGTGCGGCGCGACCTCAGTACGGCGGTCAATCACCCGGTCGTCCAGGGCGAACTGATCCCGGATCCGGCGATCACCGCAGTGATCGCCAAATGGGAACCACTCGCGGCGGCCGCCGGGAACACACCTGTGGGCACCATTACGGCAGATATCGTGCGCGGCGGTGATCTCACCGGATCGGATCGCGGGGTCGAATCGCCGGCGGGCAACCTGGTGGCCGATGCGCAGCTTTGGGCGACGTCGGCGGCGGGCGCTGAGATCGCGTTCATGAATCCCGGCGGCCTGCGGTTGGACCTGAGCTTTGCAGCGTCGCAGACGCCCAGTGAAGGGGATGGGGTGGTCACTTTCGGTGAGGCGTTCACGTTCCAACCGTTCGGCAACACCTTGCAGACTTTCGGCATGACGGGCGCTCAGATCGTGTCGGTGCTCGAGGAGCAGTGCCAACCGGCCGGCTCCTCGCGCCCATTTCTCCATTTGGGCGTGTCGGACGGGTTCACTTACGAGTTGCAAAAGACGTTCGATCCCGCGACCGGCGATTGCACCTCGGTGAGCATCAGCAACGTCCAGCTGCGCGGGTTGTCGCTTGATCCGACCGCGTCGTACCTGGTGACGGTCAACAACTTCCTTGCCGATGGTGGCGACAACTTTGGCAGCTTCGCCACGGTCGATCCGGCAGCGCGCATCGACGGCGGCAACGACCTCGATGCGCTCGTAAATTATCTGGGAACCTTCGGACCGGTGGCGCCGCCAAGCACCGACCGAGTCAGCGAACTGCCCTGATACTTTCGGGAGCTCGTGCCTGCGAAAGGCACCGGGCCCGGCTTTACAGCCGGACCCGGTGCCGTTTATGCAGCAGATCCCCGTGGATTGCGTTCCAACGCTTAGCCCGGCCGCCGGACGATTGTGACAACAACGCAAGGATTCGGTGATTGGACTTGTACCCTATGCCGCCGGGCATCCTGGTGCAGGCGGTCGACGACGGCTGCTTGGTTTTGGTGTTGGTCGAGCCGTGGGGCGAGTATCGCCTGGTGACCCGCCTGCAGTGGACGAAAGCGCAAAGGGGCGGGTCGACACCCACCTTGGGCTGCACCTCAGATTGCTGTGCGACATGTTGGAACTGCCAGACGCACCGGCCGCCGAAGGCGCGGATCACGCGCCCCACCGCATGTCGGAGATCCTGGCAGTGTGCGCCGAGTCCCGTTACACGCCCGCGGAGGCCGCAGCATTGCGCTGCCGGGTGTTGTCCAGAACCGGTTAAAGCTAGCGCGGTTGGCGCCATTTGCCCACCGGTGTGGGTTGCGCTGGGTCAAACGAGATTCCTTTGTAACCTATGGGGATACCGTTCGAAATATACTTGTAATCGAGAGTCAACATGAAGGATGTCGTGTCGAGACGTCCATTGTGTCCTCGGAGCGGACGGAGTGATTCCGTCCAGGCGCATTCGGAAGGGTATTCAACACCCAGGAGGTGCAGTAATGGGATTTCCTCTGATCCCGTTCGCAGCCGGTTTGGCTGTCGGTGCGCTGGCCACCTACGGCTCGCGCGACGCGACCGTGCAGAAGCAGGTCAAAGTAGGCGCCGAACGTACCGTCGCTGGCGTTGAGTGGCTGTACGATGCCGTTGTGGGTGGGGTTTCGAGCCTGCTGGGGCTCGGCGCTGCCGAGCAAGCGCCCGCCAAGGCAAAACGGTCGACCGCCAAGGCGACGGTCGCCGAAGGCGCGGCGACACCGGTGAAACGCACTCGGGCCAAGAAAGCGGCCACGACCAAGGTGGTGAAGCGCACGACCGCGCGTGCGGCGAAATCCGCGCCCAAGGAAGAGGCGACCGCCTAGTCGGCAAGGTTAACAAATTCAATCCGGGCGCCGGATCCGGCGCCCAAGGTGTCGATGAGCCATATCGTCCTCAAGCGCGTGCACGGCCTCGGCCGTCGTAAGGCGGTCAAGCGGCTCAAGGAATTGGTGGCTGCTCTACACGAGGAGTACGAGTTCGAGGGCACTTGGAAAGGCCAAGTGCTGCACTTGGAGCGTGGCGGGGCAACTGGTCTGGTCCAGGTGTCGGACGATGCCGTGGAAATCGATGTGAAACTGGGCCTGCTGCTCAGGCCGCTGCGCCGTACGATTGAGGCTCGCATCGCAGCGCGGTTGGACGAGATCTTCCCTTCTGTGCCGGGCTAGGCGGCTGCTGCCAGGCGATCATAGTGCGCCTTCACCAGGGTGCTGCCGTACTTGCGTTCCAGTCTCCGCACGGCGAAGTGACTGCGCGCCATCTCCTGGAAGTGGCTGATGAAGATGGCGTTGACGGCGGCTGCGCCGGCGGCCCCCAGCAGGGGCACCACTTGGGCTGCGGCCTTTTGCGACAGGGTGGTTCCGAACCGCGCGGCTACGGCCCGGATCAAGCCGACGAACGCTGGTGTCCCGTGCGCCGCCACGCCGTGATGCGCGACGTGTTCGATGGCGGCCGACACGCTCGACGCCAGGGCGAGTCGGACACCGTAGTAACCGGTTTCCGCCGCATCGTCGGAGTGCGACCGGCCCCCCAGCGCGAATACCTGGACGCAGGCCATCCGGGTCTCGATGTCGTGGACGTCTTCGCCCTCGCGCCGGGCGACTTCGGCGATGGCGCGCAACATGATCCCGGTGCTGACCGGCAATTCCACCACCAGGCCCGGCAGACCGAACAGGCCGCCGGCTGCGCCACTGGCGATACCGAGCAGGCTGTACAAGGCGTCCCGGGACTTGGCGGCAGGCTGATCGCGCATCGGTGCGGCGGAGATGCGAAATGCCGTTGCGACCGCCGATTCGGCAGTATTGTGCAGGTTTTGGTACCACTTCTTCGGCAGCAGCTGCAGGGCCATCTCGATCGGCGTGCCGACCAAGCTGCTGAGGCGTACGGCCAGGCTGGGATGCTCCAAGTGACGGGCCGCCTCCTGCAGCGTCGCCAAGTCCTCTGCGCTCAACGTGTTACTGGGTAAGCTCATGAGGTGCCGTTTGCGGTTGGGCGTGGTCGCTGCGAGATCCATAGGTTCATGCACCTGTCCTCTTGGAGTGGCGCAATCTACCATCGTGACTTGCGGCACGTCACCGTTCTTAATCGTGTAACAAACGTGTCATATCATGCCGCCTCCATACGGCTGCGCTGAGCAGCCGGCGCGCTAGGGAGCGTACCGGCGGGAACGTGGCGCAGCCGCCGCAGGTCAACCATCCCGGTCCGATTTTCTATCCCTGGCGCGACGAAGTTCCTCGCGTACCGGTTCGAGCCGACCAACCTCACGACCCGTGTAGTAACCCAATGCCAACAGGGCGAGGCCGACTCCGAAATACACCACGACGCGCATTAGGGCCATTTCCTGTCACCTCTCAAATCGACACAAATGCTCCTCAAATCATTTAGTAGCACAATGGATCCCCCAGATGCAGGCGTGGCTTGAATTCACGCTTTGTGTCGCTTTGATAGGCGTTGCCGGCGTGTATCTGACGCGCTACGGCGACGCCATCGCCGACAAGACCGGTTTGGGGGGCGGCTGGATCGGGTTGATCCTCCTGGCGACCGTCACCTCGCTGCCGGAACTGGCCGCGGGGGTCAGCGCGGTGACGGTCGTGCAGGTGCCTGAAATCGCCGTCGGCGACGTGATGGGCAGCTGTGTTTTCAACCTGCTGATCCTGGCACTGGTCGATGTTCTGAAACGCGGTGATCCGGTGTACGCGACAGTCGGTCCGGAACATGTGCTGGCTGCCGGTTTCAGCGTCCTGATGTTGGGTGTGGCGGGGACGGGACTGGCCCTGGGCCATGTCGGGCTGCCGCTGCTCGTCGGCCCGATAGGCATGCCTGCAGTCTTGCTGATCGTGTTATATCTGGCGGCCATGCTGGTGCTCCATCGCTACCAGAAGACGCACGTCGTCAACTTTACCACGCAGGAACCCGACGCCTATCCCCACCTGACGCTCAAACAGGTGGCCCTGCGCTATGCAACGGCGGCAGCCGTGGTGGTGGGGAGTGGCATCTGGCTGCCATATGCCACGGCCAACATCGCGGCGCACATGCAGTGGCATCAGGGATTCGTCGGCACCCTGTTCACGGCGATGGCGACCTCTTTGCCGGAACTCGTGGTCACCCTGGCGGCGTTGCGCCTGGGGGCCATCGACATGGCGGTGGGCAACCTGTTCGGCAGCAACCTGTTCAACATGGTCGTGCTCGCGGTCGACGACCTGCTGTATGCGCCCGCGCCGTTGTTGGCGACCGTCTCGCCCGTGCACCTGGTCTCTACCCTGGTCGCCCTCACGATGACGGGCACAGCGTTGGTGGGCTTGTACTACAGGTCGCACCGCCGCTGGCTGGCGCGCGGCGACTGGACCAGCGCCCTGCTGGTATTCTTGTACGCGACCAATGCGGTGCTGGTCTATCGGATCACGACTTTCGAGTAGCGTGTGGCGCGGGAGAGAACAGACATGGCGTATTCGGACCTGGTGAAGAGTGACGTGGCAAAGGGCTTCGCCATCGGCGCGGGCCTGGTGCTGCTGGTGCCGTTGGCGGTGGTGACGCTTGCACCCCTGGCACGGCCCGTACTGCGTCAGGCGCTGAAGTCCAGCCTGCTCGCCTACGAAAAGGGGCGGGAGGTGTTGGCGGAGTGGGGCGAAACGCTGGAGGACGTCACCGCCGAGGTGCAGGCCGAACTCCGCGAGGCGCGGATGGCCGAAGCGACGGGCGAGAGCGCGGCCGACGCGGCGGCTGCAACCGACGCGGCGGAGTAACTCGCTTGGCGGAGCTAGCCTGGATTGTGCACCGCCTGCCGGGCCGGCTGCGCCTGCGGTTCCCCGGGTACAAGCAGGATGTGGCGTTCTTCGCCGGCTTGGTCGAGGATATCGGCGGGCTGCCGGGCGTGTATGCGGTTCGGGCCAACCCGATGACGGCCAGCCTGCTCATCGAACTCGACGAGAGCCGAGCGCAGACCGGTCGCCTGCACGACTGGTTCGCGGACCGCAACATTGAACTTCAAACCGGTGAACCGCCACCGGTCGCTGCCGGCCCGGCGATCCGGGAAGGGCTGGAGCGACTGGACCACTACGTCGGGTTGGCTTCGCGCCAGGCGACTGATCTGCGCAGCCTGGGGGTGCTGTTTTTTTCCTCCCTCGCTTTGCTGCAAGTGGCTCGCGGCCAGGTGTTGGCCCCGGCGTCATCGCTGCTGTGGTACGCCCTCGATCTGCTACGCGATCCCGCAGGCCGGTCCTCAGGAGAGTAGCGTGCCGGCATCCAGCCGTTCCCAGGGGGCATCCAGATCGACGCGTCCCATGTGGCCGAAAACCGCCAGCGAGCGGAAAAATCCGGGACGCTGCAGCGCCAACCGCTGCAGATCGAAGCGGCGGACAATGCCGGCCGGCCGAAAGTCCAACGCCTGGCGCAAGCGCCGGCCCAGTTCGGCTTCCGGGACGCGTCCCGTGCCGTAGGTGTGTACCCGCAGGCTTGCGGGTTGTGCCCGCCCGACCGTGTAGCTGATCTGCACCTCGCAGTTTTCGGCCAGCCCCGCCCACACTACCTGCTTGGCGGCGTGCCGTGCGGCGTAGGCGCCGACGCGGTCGATGCGCAGGGGATCCTTACCCGACAGGGCCGCGCCGCTGTGCCGCGCATACTCGCCGTAGGTGTCGATGGCGAGTTTCCTGCCGGTCAGACCGGCGTGGAGCACCGGGCCGCCGCCGACTGCGGCGCCGCCGGGGTTGATGTGCAACTCGGTGTCGGCATCGGGTGCGACGGGTTGGCCGCGCAGCACCGGCAGTACCTGGTCGATCAGGTCCCGGCGCAGTTCGTCGGCACCGGGTGACTCCACCCGCTGTTGAGTCGTGAGCAGCGCTACCGAATGAATGCGCAGCGGCACCCGGTCGGCGTATTCGACCCCGACCTGGACCTTGGCGTCGCGGTTGAGCTGCGGCAGCCGGCCGTCGGCGATGGCGTCGTCCAGCGCACGAGCCACGGCGTGGGCGAGGGTGATCGGCAGAGGCATCAGGGTCGGGGTTTCGCGGCAGGCATAACCGAAGACGGTGGCCGGTTGCCCGGCCACGACGCTGTCGAGCCTGTCTTCGGCCAGTTCCGAGACCAGAATCTGCGGGTAGCGGTCGGCCGGCAGCGCGTACTGGCTGGTCATGATCGTGCAATCGCGGCAATTGAACTCGCCGTCCCGATATCCCGCATCGGCTATCACCTCGCGGGCGATCTCGGACGCATCGACCGCGGCGTCCGAGTTGGCGCGGACGGCGAGAAACACGACCCCGCCTGAGACGGCCGCTTCGGTGATCACGCGCGAGGCCGGGTCGCGCGCCAAATAGGCGTCGAGGATCGCGTCACTGATCTGATCGCACAGCTTGTCCGGGTGTCCGGTCGTGACTGATTCGGAGGTGAACAGGTGATGCTCGGTCATGTCCGCTCCTGGGTCTGGGGCGTAGCCGGTTTCGTGTGCGTGTTGATGAAGTAGGGTACTAGGGCCCCGCCGGCCACGACCAGGAGGTCGAGGGGCGAGAGGGTGGCTGTGCCCAGGAGGCGCCGTAGCGGGGGCAGGACCATGGTCAGGGCCTGCAATGCCAGCGAGCCTCCCACCGCCAAGTCGAGGTAAGGATTCGGTGGTCGACGACCCGCTGCCCCGGCGTCCCGGTGTTCGCTGCGACACACATAGGCGTGCAGCAGCTGTCCCGTGGTGAGGGTATTGAAGGCCAGCGAACTGGCCTGTAGGCCCTGGCCGTAGCGCCAGCGCCCGTAGCTGAAGGCGGCGAGGGCGCCGGCAGTGATCACCGCGGACTCGACCGCCATACGGCCGAGCCGGCCCCGGGTCACCACCGGTTCGGTCGGATCGCGCGGGCCGCGCTGCATCAGATCTGGCTCGGGGCGCTCCATGGCCAGCGCCAGACCGGGAAAGATGTCGCTCAGCAGATTGATCCACAACAGCTGCATGGGTGTCAGCGGCTGGCCCAGTCCGAGCGCGACACCGACCAGCATGACCTCGATTTCGCTGAAATTGGTAGCCAGCAGGAAATGGATGGTCTTGCGGATATTGGCGTAGATGCTCCGTCCGTGGTGTACGGCGACGACGAGGGTTTGGAGGTTGTCGTCCTCCAGCACCACGTCCGAGACTTGGCGGGCGACGTCCGTACCGCCGGCACCCAACGCGATGCCGATGTCGGCCGCTTTGAGTGCCGGCCCGTCGTTGATGCCGTCGCCAGTCATGGCCACTACGTGTCCCGAATCCTGTAGAGCCTGGACGATCTTGAGCTTGTGCGCTGGGCTCACCCGGGCGAAGACGTGCACGTTGCGGCTGAGGCCGGCCAACAAGGCCGGGTCGAGCTTGTCCAAAGCCTGCGAATCGAGAATCTGCAGCGGTCGGCCGTTGGCGAGACCCAGCTGGCGCCCGATGGCGTGCGCGGTGGCCGTTTGGTCGCCGGTGATCATGACGGTCTCTATGCCCGCAGCGTGAAAGGCCGCCATCAACTCAGGCATCTTGCCACGCAGCGGATCGGCCAGCCCGGCGAGCCCGAGCCAGGTGAGATCGTGCGCGTCGCCATCGCGGTCGCTGCGCCCTTCGA
>JBFZDU010000248.1:0-4755 GCA_041307205.1 Gammaproteobacteria bacterium
GCCCGAACCCCTGGAGCGGATCCTGGACGCCCTCGCCGACCTGCCGCCCGGTGACTGGCTGCGGGTGCGGCACCGGCGCGAGCCGGTGCCCTTGTACCGGATCCTGCAACAGCTGGGCTATCGCTGGGATACCCGCCACCTGGCCCCGGAGCAGGTCGAGATCCTGGTCTGGCCGGAAGGCCTGGCGCCGCCCGGAACTCCGGCCGAGACGGATTGAAGCGCGCCGGCATCGCCCCGGACCGGTCGCCGCCGCGCGCAGCCCCGCTGCGGCTGTTCCACCTGATGCCGCCGCTCCTCGGCCTGGCCGGCTTGCTGCTGACCGGTTGTGGCCCTGACGCCCTGGCATCGCGCTGGTCGCCGGCCGCGCTGGCGGCAATGCATCTGGTCACCCTCGGTGTGCTGGCCCTCTGACCGATGGCGCTGTTCGCGGCGCGGCTGCAAGCCCAGGTGCCATCACCCCCCTTAGGGGACCCGGCTGTAGACCCGACTCCAGCTTTGCGCTTTGGCTGTCCTGGTAGGATCATGCCCTCAAGTCGGAGCAAGCTGGGACGGCAGCGCCGGACCAGGCAAATTCGAGGGTGCATGCGTGATCGACGAACTCCGCCGCTGTTTCCTGTTCGCCAGGCTGGACGATGCCCTGCTCGAACGGATCGCCAAACGGGCGGTCCGGGTCCGCCTGGCGGAGGGCGAAAGCCTGTTCGAACAAGGCGACCCGGCAACCCGCTTCTACCTGGTCCACAGCGGCCAGATCAAGCTGTACCGGCTGTCGCCGCAGGGCAACGAGAAGGTCATAGAGATCGTCACCCCGGGCAGCACCTTCGCCGAGGCGCTGATGTTCCTCGACCGGCCGAAGTACCCGGTCGGCGCCCAGGCCCTGCAGCCGGCCGAGTTGATCAGCATAGATGCGGTCGATTTCGCCAGCATGCTGCGCGGTTCGGTCGAGACCTGCTTCCTGCTCATGGGTGACATGAGCCAGCGCCTGCGCGGATTGCTGCGCGAGATCGACGAGTTGAGCCTGCACAGCGCAACCTGCCGCGTCGCGGCCTACCTGACCCAGAATGCGCCGCCCGACAGCGACGTGTTCGACCTACCCTATGCCAAGCAGGTCCTGGCCTCGCGCCTGTCGGTCAAACCCGAGACCTTCTCCCGCATCATCAAGAGTCTGAGCGACAGCGGCGCGATCGCCATCAGCGGCAGCCGCATCGAGATCCGCGACCGTGCGACCCTGAACGCGGCGGCGGACGTGTGCGCCTTGCCACAGGACTCGCTGCAGTCCACGTTCCAATACCCCTGCCCGCCGGGACGCGGCCAGTAGTCGATGCATCAGCGCCGCCGCGCCGCTGCCGCCGGCATCTGATCTGGCACAAGCGCTGCGGCAAATCGTCGCACCGGCTTGGATTTTGTCAAAGCCATCGGAGGCGGTCGGCGAACAATCCCCCCAGGGTAATCAACGACCTCGAGGGGGTTTATAGCCACATGAACACCGTCAGACGCACGCTGGCGCTGGCCGTGGGGCTGGCGCTCGGGGCTGCCGTCGGCGGCAACGCCCTCGCCCAGGGGCAACTCGACAAGGTCATGAAAGAGCGCGGCCTGACCGAGAAAGGCATCCTGGCCGCCGCCAAGACCTATGTCCCGACCGGGGCCTTATACGTGTCGGCTTGAGCCGGCGGGGTCGTGCCGTTGCGCCTGCAACCGCCGGGCGGTTACGGCAGCCAGAGCTCGAAGCAGCCGCCGGGCAGGTCGCGGCCGTTGCGCAGGCTCACCCGCCCCTGTCGTTCGCCGCTGGTGTGCAGGCGGGCGACCTGGCGTGCAAAGTACAGCCCCAGGTGGGTCCGGCCACTGCTGAAGCCGTGTTCCACACCGAGCTGTTCGGTTTCGGCGAGGTCCATCACGCCGGCCGGGTAGCCCGCGCCGTCGTCTTCGACCCGGATCACCAGGTAGGCGTCGAGCTGATCCGCACTCAGCCTGACGGTGGTCTTGGCATAGCGTTGCGCATTGCCCAGGATGCTGCCGACCACGCCGCGCACCAGGTCTAGGTCGAAGTAACCAACCAGGTAATCGTCGCAGGCGATGTCGAGCCTCACGCCCAAGGCTTTGCACATCGCCTGGTGCTCAGCAACTATCTCCTCGCAAAACTCCGCCAAGCTGTGCTCCGCAATATGGACGCTCAGGCGTTGCACATCGAGCTTGTAGAGCGACAACAGCTGCACCAAATTGTTGTTGGCGCGTTTGGCTTCGTGCTGCAACAGGCGCGCCGCCTGGTGATCGTGGATGCACTCGGGGGCGTCCGCCAGCAACACGTCGATGTTGTTCAGGATCATCCCAAGCGAGTTCTTGATGTCGTGAATCGACTGGGCCAGGATGTCGGCGAATTTCATCATCCGGTCCTTTACATCGACTTCAACACCAGCCGCTGCACCTGTGCCTGCAAGGTCGTCAGGCGTTGATCGCCAGGCGCCACCTGACGCACCCGGTCGAGATACTGTCGGAGCTGTCGCAGGGAATCCTCGGCAGTGCCGTGCCGTTCCATCCGGATCAGTAGCGCCTTGGCAGCGTTGAGGTTGACGGTGCGGTTGCCCGGCACCTGGGCCGCGGCCTGTTGCAGCAGATCGATGGCGGCGTCCAGCTGGCCGTCCCGGATCAGCTGCACGCCGCGGTTGTTGGTATCCACCACACCCCGGCGGATGCGCGTGATCACCGCGTCCGGCGTCTCGTCGAGCCCGGCATCACGATAGGCGCGCGCGATCTCGATCAGGCAGGCCTCGTCGTCGTGGTTGTTGGCGACCAGCGACTGGAGCAATGCGGCGGCTTGCTGCTTTTCGCCGACCTGCGACAAGGTTCGCGCCAGCTCCACGCCCATGCGCGCCGCGTGTTGCCCCCCAGCCACGCGCATCGCCCGCTCGGCCTGTCTGGTTGCGGCCGCGGCGCCGGCGCTGTCGCCCTGGTTGTGCCTAATGGCCGCCGTCGCCGTCGCCTCGTAGAAGATCGCCGCCGGATCGTTCGCGAACGTGCGACTGAGTTCGGCGACCGCCTGCAGGGCCTCGTCGTGTTTGTTGTTCGCCGTCTTCGACTTGGCCAGCCCGGCGTAAAGCGAGGGATGGTTGAACACCGAGAACTTGCCCAGCTGCACCGCCCTGCCAAAAGCGCTCTCGGCCAGCGGCGCGTTACCGTTGTTCAACGCCAGATCCCCGAGAAGCTGTTGGCGTTGCACGGCCCGTGGCGAGAGTTCCGCCGCCGCCACCAAGGTCTTCTCCGCGACCGCCGGGAGATTCAGGGCCAGCTGCGCCCGGGCCAGCCAGTCGTAGGCCGAGACCAGCTCCTTGTTCCGCTCGATCAGGGCCTGAAATACCTCCGCGGCCTGGGCGTAGGCCTTGGTCAAGAACAGCAGTTTACCCCTGCCGAACTGCGCCCAGGCGACATCGCGTGCCGCCAGTGCCTCTGCGTAGATGGCGGCCGCAGCATCGTAGCGCCCCGCCGTGATGCAGATCTCCGCCTTGAGTTTGAGCAGATCGGCCAGATTCCTGGGGCGCGCGGCGATCAGCCCGTCGAGCAGTTCGATGGCGCGGCCCTGGTCACCGCCATGCAAAGCCGCGTTGACCGGTGCCAGGTCGGCCTTGCGTTCGATCAGGCGGAGCAGCCGGGTGCGCAGCAGATCCTTGGTGAAAGGCTTGGAGAGGTAGTTGTCGGGTTCGTACTCGACCGCGGCCATGACCATCTCGCGGGTATTGTCCGCAGTGATCATGATGAAGATGCTGTCGATGCCCAGCAGTTTGCGCTGGCGCGCCTCCTCCAATACCTGCTGACCGTCCTTGCCGCGGCCGAGGTTGTAGTCGCACAGCACCACGTCGTAGCGCGTTTCCTCGATCAAGGCGATCGCACCGGCACCGTCACGCGCCTGGTCCACGGCCGGGATACCCAGGCTGTGCAGCATGCTGCGAACGGTCGCCCGCATGTCGGCGAAATCGTCCACCACCAGGTAACGCTTGCCAGCGAATGAGTTGATCGCCATAGATCCAGTTACAGCCCGCTGATAAAGCCCGACGGCCTACGCCGGCGCATCCGCGCCAAACCGCTCCAAAAGCCCTGTAGCCGTAAGCACCTCGCGCCCCAGGACACGACCGTCACCGGCCCGGATAGTCGGGTATCGGCCGACCTGGTGGTTTTGCTTAGCCCGCGGCGCAGACCCGGGGGCGCGCGCGGTTCTCGGCACCGCAGGCTTTTTGCGGGAGAATCCCCGAACCCCGGTTGCGAGTACCCCTGGTATGCCGACCCTCCCCAGCGTTTACGACTCCGCAGCGCCGCCGCAGCCGCGAATCGGCCTGCTGCGCCGCTGCCTGATCCTGGCATGGGCAATGCTCAGCTTCTGGCCGGGCAGCGCACTCCTGGCCGCGCCGGCGCCGAGCCCCCTGGTAGAACTGGACGCCGAAGGCCACTTGAGCGTGAGCGCGCGGGATGTCGATGTCCTCGACCTGCTGCAGCGGATCAGTACCCTGACGGGCATCCGCCTGGTGGTCGCCGGGACGCCTCCACAGAGCCTGGGCAGCTGGGAATTCTCGGCCCTGCCGCTGGAGCAGGGCCTGGAGCGCATCCTCGGGAACATCGCCCATGCCATGTCCCGCGCACCCGGCAACGGGACGTCGGGCGCCATCACCGACCTCTGGATTCTCACCACCGAGACCGGGCCGCCCGGTGCATGGCCGCTGCGTGCCCCCGGCACCCTGGTAGCGCCGGGTTCCCCGGCCGAACCAGATCGGA
>JBFZDU010000249.1:0-3732 GCA_041307205.1 Gammaproteobacteria bacterium
CGGTCTGGCGGGTCCCCAGGACCTCGCCCGGGCCGCGCATTTCCAGGTCCTTCTGGGCTATGACGAAGCCGCTGGACTCGCGCCTCAGGGTGTCCAGCCGCTCCCATGCCTGGCCGGACAATGGGGTGCGGTAGAGCAGCACGCAGTAGCTCGCCTGGGAGCCGCGCCCGACCCGGCCGCGCAATTGGTGGAGCTGGGCCAGGCCCAGGCGCTCCGGGTTCTCGATAATCATTAGGCTGGCGTTGGGCACGTCCACGCCCACCTCGATCACCGTGGTCGCGACCAGCAGGTCGAGTTCGCGCGCCTTGAACGCGGCCATCACCGCATCTTTCGCCGCCGCCTTGAGCCGGCCATGCACCAGCCCGATGCGCCGCGCCGGCAGGGCCTGCGCCAGCAGCGCCGCCGTGTCCTCGGCCGCCTGACACTGCAAGGCCTCCGATTCCTCGATCAGGGTGCAGACCCAATAAGCCTGCCGTCCCTCCCCGCAGGCCTGGTCGACCCGCGCCACCACCTCGTCACGGCGGGCATCGGAGATCACCACGGTCTGGACCGGCTTACGGCCCGGCGGCAGCTCATCGATCACCGAAAGGTCGAGATCGGCGTACGCGGTCATCGCCAGGGTGCGCGGGATCGGTGTCGCCGTCATGATCAGCTGATGGGGCACGCCGCCCGCAGCGCCGCCCTTCTGCCGCAAGGCCAGGCGCTGGTGCACGCCGAACCTGTGCTGCTCGTCGACGATCGCCAGGCCCAGGGACTGGAACACCACGTCCTCCTGGAACAGCGCGTGGGTACCGACGGCCAGCCGCAGCTCGCCCGCGGCCAGCGCCTCCAGCACCTGGCGCCGGGCCGCGCCCTTCTGCCGCCCGGTCAGCCAGGCCACCGGCAACCCCAAGGGCTGCAGCCAAGTCTCGAAATTGCGTAGATGCTGTTCGGCCAGCAGTTCGGTCGGGGCCATCAGCGCCACCTGGTGCTGTGCCTCGACCGCCTGCAAGGCGGCGAGGGCGGCAACCACGGTCTTGCCTGAGCCCACGTCGCCCTGCACCAGGCGCAGCATCGGACGATCGCGCCCGAGGTCCGCCGCGACCTCTGCCAAGACCCGTTCCTGGGCCGCGGTGAGGGTGAACGGCAGGCGTTCGCGCAACTGCGCACGCAGCGACCCGTCCCCCGCCAGGGCCGGGGCGCCGCTGCGCCGCTGTGCCTGGCGCAACCGCCGCAGGCTGACCTGGTGCGCCAGCAGTTCTTCGAAGGCCAGGCGGCGCTGCGCCGGGTGACGACCCTCCGCCAGCATGGCCTGGGACACGCCCGGCGGCGGCCGATGCACCAGGCGCACGGCGTCGGCCAGCGGCGGCAACCGCTCCTGGCGGCGCAGCGCCTCGGGCAGCAGTTCCTCCAGGCCGGCCTCACCGCGCGCCAGCAGGGCCAAGGCCTGGTCCGTGAGATCGCGCCAGGTCAGCTGGTGCATACCCTCGGTCGTGGGGTAGATCGGGGTCAGGGTCTGCGCCACCGGCACGGGCAGGGCGGCGTCCACCCGCTGGTATTCCGGATGCACCAACTCATGACTGTTGGGGCCGCTGCGGACCTCGCCGAAGCAACGCAGCCGTAGCCCGCGGGTCAACCCCTCGCGCTGCGCCGCACTGAAGTGAAAGAACCGCAGCAGCAGGCCCCCGCTGCCGTCAGCCAGGTGCACCAGCAGCGAACGCCGGCGCCCATCCCGGATCTCGACGTGATCCACCACGCCTTCGATCACGGCCTGGTCACCCGGGCGCAGGCTGCCGATCGGGGTCACGCGGGTGCGGTCCTGGTAGCGCAACGGCAGGTGAAACAGCAGGTCCTGTACCCTGCTTATGCCGAGCCGCTCCAGACGCTCTGCCGCCTTGGGGCCCACGCCCTTGAGGCAGGTGACGAGCAGCTCCTGTTCGGGCGCCGGGTTGGCCTTCAATGCCGAGGGGGCTCCGTGCGAGTTTTTCCGAGCATACGCAGTGTGTCCCCCCTTGCATACTGCCACCGCCGGGGCGGCATCAGCCCACACCACGCAACTGGCAGCGCCTGGGCCTGCGATACCGGGTCCGCGCGCTGATTCCGCGCGCGGCGGCGCGACTGCGACGGACACCTGAGGCGCCCTGATCCTGGACCCGGCCAAAACCGGTTACCGCTTCGACCTTGCCGCAAGCGTCTCGTACACGACCATTGTTGTCGAGTAACGGCCGCCAGCATCCTCAACGCGGCCGGAAGAAGCGCCGGCCGGCGTATTCCAACACCAGCCCGTTGGGGCCGATCTCCTCCAGCAGCAGGCCGTCCGCGCTGCGCTCCCCCTCGCTCAGGCGCCGCGAGTTCAGGATGACGAAGCGCCGCTGCGGATCCGCCGAGTAGACATACACGCTGACCCGCAGCTCAGGGATACCTTGGCGCAATTCGGGCGGCAGCTCGGCCAGCGGCGGGGGTGAGGGTCTGGCCGGGCTGGACACCACCGGCGCAGCCGGGATCTGGGCCGGCGCTGGCTCCATCAGGCTGGCCTGGTCACGCTGCAACTGCGCCTTGAAGGCCGCTATCTCGCGGCGCAGCTCGGGCAGGATTTCGTCAGCCGGTCCCGGCTGTGCCGGCGATTCGACGGGCGGCGCGGTGGGCACAGCAGGCGCAGCGGCACGGCCCGGTGCGCGCGGCGCGGGCGGCACCTGCCCACTTGGGCGGGGCAGCGGCTGCGGATTCGTGGCGCCGTCCGGGGTCGCGGGCGCGATCACGGCGGGGACCGGCACATCGACCAGCGCCGGCGCCACCGGGGTGGTCGCGACCGGGGGCAGTGGCAGTGGCGGCGCCGCTGCCGTGACGCCGCCCGAGCGCACGCCGAACGCCGCGTAAATGGCCAGCAGCACGGCGACCGTGGCAAGCAGCAGGGCCACCGCCAGCCAAGGGCCACTGCGCGCCGGCCGCCCGGCGTCCGGATAAGGCGCGTCGGCGAGGGTCGGGACCTGCCCGAGTTCCCGCTGCTGCTGGGAACGCTTGAGTGCATCGAGGATATAGGACATGCCAGCTCAGTCCGGTGTGCGTAAGCGGGGGGTGCCGGGCCGACCGGTCACGTTGTCCAACTGGATCAGGGTCTCGCGGCCGAGGATGCCGTCTACCACCAGCCCCTGGGCCCGCTGAAAGTCGGCCACGGCCGCCTGCAACTCGGCGTCGAACTCAGGCGAGTCCAGGCCTGCCAACTTGACCCCCGGCACTTGCCCGAGGGTGGCACGCAGCCAGCGCACCAGGGCCGGTGGCGCGCTCGCCCCGAGCAGCGCATAACCCCCGGGGGCGGTACGCCACAACAGCTGGAATTCGCCGTCCCACTGCGACTGCAGTTCCGGCAACGTCACCCAACGCTCGCCCGCGCCGGTTCCGAGCAGCGCCCCTTGCGGACCCAGGCCGACCAGTAGTGCGTAACCGGGCTGGTCTGGGTTGCCGCGCAGTCTGAGCACAGCCGGCCGATCGTAGCGGCCTAGCTGCTGCCAAGTACCACGGCCGGCGTGACAACGCAGGTTCGCGGCGGTGGCGAAACCACAGGGATCCGCCGCGGCCTGCCCCGGCAAGGCCAAACCCCAGCGCTCGAACAGCAGGGTCAAAGCCCCGGTTTCCGACAGCCGATAGTCGGGCGGCTCCGGGGCAGGCAGAGGTGCCGCGTCGAGCGCCGCGGCGGCCACTGCGGCGACCGGCTCCGGGGCCGCCGCCGAAGCCGGCGGTGGCGGTGGCGGTGGC
>JBFZDU010000250.1:0-16729 GCA_041307205.1 Gammaproteobacteria bacterium
AAAAGCGCATCAAGAAAGCGACCAAGCTGCACAAGGCGAAGAGCACGCGGCGTCCGGGCCGGAACCTGCGAATCGACAGTTGAACCTGGAAACCGGCCCCTTTCCTGGGGGCCGGTTTCCCGTCGCGACCAGCTGTCCGCCAAGGCCGGCAGGCTGCTAGGTCAGCAGTTCCACCAGCAGCCGTTCGTACACGCGCGACAGGGCGTCGAGGTCGGCCACCGGGACCTGTTCGTCGACTTTGTGAATGCTGGCGTTGAGCGGGCCGAGCTCCAGCACCTGGGCCCCGGTGGGGGCGATGAAGCGGCCGTCCGAAGTGCCGCCGGCGGTGGACAGTCGGGTCGGGTAGCCGAGTTCCGCGTGGATCGCGGTCTGGGCGGCGGCGACCAGCTCGCCGGCAGGCGTCAGGAAGGGTTTGCCGGACAGCTCCCATTCGAGGTGGTAGTCCAGGCCGTGCCGGTCCAGGATATCGGTCACCCGGTGTTGCAGCCGGGCATGGTCAGTTTCGGTCGAATAGCGGAAGTTGAACCAGACCTCCAGGCTCCCCGGGACGACGTTGGTCGCGCCGGTGCCGGCCCGGATGTTGGAGATCTGGAAGGTGGTCGGCGGAAAGTGCGCGTTCCCGCGGTCCCACTCGATGGCGGCCAGTTCGGCCAGGGCCGGCACCGCCAGGTGCACCGGGTTCCTTGCCAGGTGCGGGTAGGCGACGTGCCCCTGCACCCCCTGCACCACCAGCCGGCCGCCCAAGGAGCCGCGGCGGCCGTTCTTGGCCACATCGCCCAGGCGTTGCTCCGACGACGGCTCGCCGACCAGCGCCCAGGCGATCCGTTCGCCGCGCGCCTGCAGGGCCTCGATCACCCGCACCGTGCCGTCCACCGCCGGCCCTTCCTCGTCGCTGGTGATCAGGTAGGCAATCGAGCCGCGATGCGCCGGGTGCCCCGCGACAAAGCGTTCGGTGGCCGTGATCATGGCGGCCAGCGAGCCCTTCATGTCGGCGGCGCCGCGCCCGTACAGCACGCCGGCGCGGATTTCGGCGGCGAACGGCGGGGCGCTCCAGCGCTCCTCGGGGCCGGTCGGCACGACGTCGGTATGGCCGGCAAAGCAGAATACCGGGTCGCGGTCACCGCGCCTGGCCCAGAAGTTGTCCACCGCGCCGAACCGCATCGGCTCGGTGCGAAAGCCGAGCGCCGCCAGGCGCGCCATCAGCAGTTGCTGGCAGCCGGCGTCTTCGGGGGTGACCGAGCGGCGCCGGATCAGCTCGACGGCGAGGGCGAGGGTAGGGGACATGGCGGTTGGTGCCTCCAGGTTCCGGCCCACAGCTTCCAGCCCCCGGCGGGTGTTGCCGGCAGCCGGCGACCGGAGCCTAACCGAAAATCTGTTCGTACAGTTGCGGGTCGAAGCCGAGGTAAAGCGCCTGCCCGGTGTCCAGCACCGGCCGCTTGATGATCGAGGGCGTGTCCAGCATCAGGCGGATGGCGCCGGCCTCGTCGAGCGACGCCTTCAGCGCGTCCGGCACCTTGCGCCACAGCATGCCGCGGCGGTTGAGCAGCGCCTCCCAACCGAGTTCCCGCACCCAGGCGTGCAGGGTGCGTTCGTCGAGCCCCAGTTTCTTGTAGTCGTGGAATCCGTAGGCGACGCCGTGCCCGTCCAGCCAGGCGCGCGCCTTCTTCATGGTGTCGCAGTTCGGTATGCCGTAGAGCCTGATCATCGGACTTGGCGGTTCCCTGACGCTCAAATATCACGCAACAACTCGTTGATGCCGACCTTGGAACGGGTCTTTTCATCGACCCGTTTGACGATTACGGCGCAATACAGGCTGTACTTGCCGTCCTTGGACGGCAGGTTCCCGGAGACCACCACCGAGCCGGCGGGGATGCGGCCGTAAAGTATCTGGTCGTTCTCGCGGTCATAGATGCGGGTGGACTGGCCGATGTAGACACCCATGGAGATCACCGAACCCTCCTCGACGATCACGCCCTCGACTACCTCCGAGCGCGCCCCGATGAAGCAGTTGTCCTCGATGATGGTCGGGGCCGCCTGCAGGGGTTCCAGTACGCCGCCGATGCCGACGCCACCCGAAAGATGCACGTTCTTGCCGATCTGGGCGCAGGACCCCACCGTGGCCCAGGTGTCGACCATGGTGCCCGAGTCGACATAGGCGCCGATATTCACGTAGGACGGCATCAGGACGCAGCTCGGCGCGATGTAGGCGCCGCGGCGCGCCGTGGCCGGCGGTACCACACGCACCCCGGCGTCGCGGAAGTCGCGCGAGTTGTAGTCGGCGTACTTGGACGGGACCTTGTCGTAGTAGTTGGTGAAGCCGCCCTTGATGAAATCGTTGTCGTTGATGCGAAAGGACAGCAGCACCGCCTTCTTGGCCCATTCGTTCACCACCCAGGCGCCCTGCACCTTCTCGGCGACGCGCAACTCGCCGCGGTCGAGCCGGCCGATTGCCTCCATCACCGCGTCGCGGACCACGGTGCTGACGTTGCGCGGGGTGATCTCGGCGCGGTTCTCGAAGGCCTCTTCGATGATGTTCTGCAGTTCGCTCATGGGCGGGTTTCCTCGTCGTTGACCGCTAAAGATCTGCCAGGTAACGCCGGATGCGGTGGGCGGCGTCTATGCACTCGTCCAAAGGCGCCACCAGCGCCATGCGGACGCGGTTGGCGCCGGGATTGTCGCCGCCGACCGGGCGCGAAAGATAGCTGCCCGGCAATACGGTCACGTTCTGGCGGGCGTACAGGCCGCGGGCGAACTCCGGGTCGGGAATCGGGGTGCGCGGCCACAGGTAGAATCCGGCCGCCGGGCGTTGCAGCTCCAGCGCGCCGTCCAGGATGTCCAGCACTGCGTCGAACTTCTGCCGGTACAGGGCGCGGTTGTCGCGCACGTGTGCCTCGTCCGACCAGGCGCTGACGCTCGCCGCCTGGGTGTGCAACGGCAAGGCGCAGCCGTGATAGGTCCGGTAGCGCAGGAAGGCCGCGAGCACCTCGGCGTCGCCGGCGACGAAGCCCGATCGCAGCCCCGGCACATTGGAGCGCTTGGACAGGCTGTGGAATACCACGCAGCGACGGTAGTCGGTACGGCCCATGGCAGCGGCGGCCTGCAGCAGCCCGACCGGTGGCGCCTGCTCGTCGAGATAGATCTCCGAGTAACACTCGTCGGCGGCGATCACGAAGTCGTAGCTGTCGGCCAGCCGGATCAAGTCCTGCAAGGTCGCCTGGGGGATGACCGCACCGGTGGGATTGCCCGGCGAACACAGGTAGAGCAGCTGGCAACGCTGCCAGGTGGCGGCCGCGACGGCGGCGAAGTCCGGGATGAATCCCCGGTCGGCGGTACAGGCCAGGTACTGCGGCCTGGCCCCGGCAAGCAGCGCCGCGCCCTCGTAGATCTGGTAGAAGGGGTTGGGCATAAGCACCAGCGGGTCGGCAGATCGCTCCACCACCGCCTGGGCGAAGGCGAACAGGGCCTCGCGGGTGCCGTTCACCGGCAAGACGTGGCGCGCGGGGTCGAGGCTCGCGGTGGGCAACCCGAAACGGCGCGCCAGCCAGTCGCAGATCGCCTGACGCAGCGCCGGCGTCCCCTGGGTGGTCGGGTAGACGGACAGGCCGTGCAGATGGCTCAACACCGCTTCGGTCAGGAACCCGGGTGTGGCATGCTTCGGCTCGCCGATCGACAGGGCGATGTGATTCAGGCCGGTCGGCGGTGCGACGCCCGCCTTGAGCGCGTTGAGCTTCTCGAACGGGTAGGGTTGGAGTAGCTGCAGATCCTTGTTCATGCCAACCGGGCCGGTTGCGGCCCCAGATTCGGAAACCAAGCCGCGCATTATATTGGCTGCCGCATCATGTCTCCAACGCACATACTCTGGCCAGTGCTGGCCTTGCTCTACAGCGCGTCCTTCTGGGGCCTGGTCTGGTATCCGCTGCGCCTGCTGGAACAGGCCGGGATGTCGGGTCCCTGGCTGACCCTGGTCAGCTACCTCGCCGCGGTGCTGGTGTTCCTGCCGTTCGCCCCGTTGCGCGGCGGCCGTATTGGGAACCAGTTGGCGGCGCTGGCGGCGCTGGCGCTGGCCTCCGGCTGGGCCAACATGGCCTTCATCCTGGCCATGCTGGACGGCACCGTCGTGCGGGTGCTGCTGCTGTTCTACCTGTCGCCGCTGTGGGCCACCTTGCTGGCGCGCTGGCTGCTCGGCGAGCCCTTTACCCGCATTACCTTGCTAACCCTGCCGGTCGGCTTGGGCGGGGCTTTGCTCATGCTCTGGGACCCGGCAGTGGGTTCGCCCTGGCCGGCGGCCGGTGCCGACTGGCTCGCCTTGTCTTCAGGTCTGGCCTTTGCGCTGACGAATGTCCTGACCCGGCATCTGCACGGGGTGGGGATCGGCATCAAGACCCTGTTCGCCTGGCTCGGTGTCATCCTGGTGGCCCTGGCGGTGCTCGGCTGGCGCGGTGACCCGCTGCCGGAAGTGACCACGATGGCTTGGGGTGGCGCCGTGGCCCTGGGTGTGGGGGGATTCTTGTTCAGTACGCTGTTGGTGGTGTACGGGGTCACCCACCTGCCGGCACAGCGTTCGGCGGTGATTCTGTTGTTCGAGGTCGTGGTCGGGGCGCTGAGTGCCTGGTGGCTGGCGGGCGAGGCATTGCAGTGGCACGAGTGGGCCGGCGGGGCGCTGATTCTGGGCGCCGGCGTGGTGGCGGCGATCGCCCACGGCGGGGGCGACGCGGCTGCGGCGCCGGCCGGAGTCGCGGTTGGGGCCGCAGACGAATGACGTCGGGCCGGGTGACGGATCTGCACCACGTCAGCCTGGTCGTCGCCGACACGGCGCGGTCGCTGGGCTTCTACTGCGAACTGCTCGGCCTGGCGCTCGATCCGGCCCGTCCGGACCTTGGCTATCCGGGGGCCTGGCTGGAGGTCGGCCCGCGCCAGATCCACCTGCTGGAACTGCCCAACCCGGACCCGGTGGCAGGGCGACCCGCCCACGGCGGGCGCGACCGGCACGTCGCCCTGCTGGTCGAGGATCTGGCGGCCCTGGCGGACCGGCTGACTGCCGCAGGGGTCAGTTGCACGCGCAGCCGCTCCGGCCGGCAGGCCTTGTTCTGCCGCGATCCGGACGGTAATGCCGTGGAGTTGATCGAAGGCTGACCGGCTCCTGGCAGCACAACGGCGTCACGCCCGACAGGCTGCTGGGCAGGTGCCGGCCAGCACCACTCACCACCAGCCGGCGTAGGGCACGCCCCAAACCGGGCCAATCGGGTGGGTCATGGTCCAGTCCCGCTGGGCATCCATGAATTTCTCCAGTTGTCGAACTGCTGGTCGGCCAATTGCCGCTGCCAGTCGGCCTGCCGCTCCATCCAGTCCCGTTGTGCGTCGGCCCAGGGGTCTGTCCACTGGCGCAGGCCCTCGAACTGCGCGCGGTCCCAGGCGGCGCGGTTTTGCATGGCCTGACGCAAGGCAGCATTGTGCCAATCCCAGGCGCGGCGCTGCGCCTCACCCCAGGGATTGACCCAGGCGCGGAACGCCGCGGCGCGTTCCCGTTCCCGTTTCATCCGTTCCTCGGCCTGGGTGCGACGCTCCTGCCGCTGTTGTTCCAGTACGCTGCCACGCTCGATGACTGGCGTTACCTCGACGGCGGCCGCTAGCGGCAGGCCAACCGACAGGCTCGTAGCAGCCAGGGTGGCCGCCACGCACATGGTCGTCCATCTCATGTCGTACCTCCTCGCACTTGGCGTCTGTGAGTCGCTTTGCGGACCCACGTAAGAATATAAGCAAAGGCTGAATTGTTCGATCTGACGGCGATCAAACCGCCCCGACCGAATGGCGCTGGCAGCCATTTCGGCATGAGCCTCAGCTGGCGAGCTTGCGGCGCAAGACCTCGGTCAGACGTGCCTGCCGGGCGGGGTCGCGCAGCGGACGATTCTGACGGTCAGTGATGAGGAAGGTGTCCTCCGCGACGGCGCCGAGAGTGGCCACGCGGGCGCTGTTGAGGCGGACCCCGCACTCGGCAAAGGCCTGGCCGACGCGGCTGAGCAGGCCCGGCCGGTCGCTGGCGCGCAAGCGCAGCTCGGTGCGCCGGTGGGCCTCGTCCTGGTCGAACACGATTTCCGTGGGGGTGTCGAAGTGCTTGAGTTGGCGCGGGATGCGGCGCGAGATTCCGGGATCGAAGGACTCGGGGGCGGCCAAGCCGACCCGCAGCGTCATGACGATCTCTTCCTCGCGCGCACCAGGTGCGACCAGGCTGCCGTCCTCCTCGAGGACATAGAAGCTGTTCATGGCGCAGCCGCTGTCGGAAGTCTGGATGCGGGCCGCCTGCACGTTCAGTGCCAGTTGGTCCAGCAAGGCCGTGGAGTGCGCGAACAGTTTGTCGCGATCGCGCACGCAGATGAAGATTTCGGTGGCGCCGCCGCGCGGTGCCGCACGCATCTCCACCACCGGGTGTTCCACGCCCATGCCGGCGTCGAGCACCAGCGCGGTGTGCCAGGCGATCTCCTCGGGGGTGCTCTGCAGGAAATAATCCAGGGTCAGGGTCAGCCACAACTGGGTGACCTCGTCTTCCGAGTACCCCAGGCGGGCCAACTGCGCGCGTGCCTCGTCCTGTTTCTGACCGATCAGGTCGTCCTGATCCTGACGCCGGTCCAGGCCGCGGGTCAGGGTGTTGCGGGCACTGGTGTAGAGCTGCCCGAGCAGGGAGTTCTTCCAGGAGTTCCAGCGCTTCGGATTGGTGGCGCGCATGTCCGCCACGGTCAGCAGGTAGAGGTAGTCCAGCCGGTTGACGTCGCCGACGTCGGCGGCGAAGGCCTGCACCACTTCGGGATCCTCGATGTCCTTGCGCTGCGCGGTCATGGACATCAACAGGTGCTTTTCCACCAGCCAGGACACCAGTCGGGCATCATAGTCGGAAAGCTCATGGCGCTTGCAGAAGTCCCAGGCGTCACGGGCGCCCAGCAAGGAATGGTCGCCGCCCCGGCCCTTGGCGATGTCGTGGAACAGGCCGGCCAGGTACAACAGGTGTGGTTTGGGCAGGGTCTCGAACACGCGCGAGCACAGCGGGAATTCGTTGCGCAGTTCGGGCACGGCAAAGCGTCGCAGGTTGCGAATCAGGCGCAGCGTGTGTTCGTCCACCGTGTAGACGTGGAACAGGTCGTACTGCATGCGTCCGACAATGTTGCCGAAGGCTGGTATATAGCGGGCCAGGATGCCGTAGCGATTCATCCGGCGCAGCGCCTTGCTGATGCCCGAGGGCTGGCGCAGGATCTCCATGAACAGGCTGCGCGCCTTGATATCGCTGCGGAAGCGCTCGTCGATCAGGTGGCGGTGGGCACGGATCAGGCGGATGGTACTGGCGCGCACCCCCTGCAGCTCCGGGTGTTGCTGCAGCACCAGGAAGATTTCCAGCATAGCCAATGGCTTGCGGGCAAAGATGGACTGATCGGTGACCTCGACATAACCGTTGCGCGCCTGGAAGCGCCGGTTGATCGGTTCCGGCGGTCCGAGGTCGTTCTTCAGCACTATGACTTCGCGGAACAGCTGCAACAACATTTCGTTGAGCCGGTTCAGGCGCATCACCGTGCGGTAGTAGTCCTGCATGAACTGCTCGACGGCGAGGTCGTGCCGCAGGTCCTGGTAACCCAGCGCTTGGGCCAGGGCGCGTTGGTGGTCGAACAGCAACCGATCCTCGTGCCGCCCGGCGAGCAGGTGCAGCGCGAAGCGGATCCGCCACAAATGGCTCTGGCCCGCCATCAGGTCCCGGTATTCGCCATCAGTCAGGAAGCCATGGCTGACCAGGTCTTGCATGGTGTGGGCACCGAAGTGCCGCTTGGCGACCCAACCGATCATTTGGATGTCGCGCAGGCCGCCCGGGTTCTCCTTGATATTCGGCTCCAGGTTGTAGGCGGTGTCGTCGAACTTGCGGTGACGCGCCTCCTGTTCGGCGAGCTTGGCGGCGAAGAAGGCCTCGCTCGGCCAAATCCGATCGGGGCCGATGGCGCTGTGCATGGCCTCGAACAGCGCCAGGTCGCCCGCCAGCGGTCGTGCCTCCAGCAGGTTGGTGATGACGGTGACGTTCTGTTCGGCCTCGGTGACGCATTGGGCCAGGCTGCGCACGCTGTGGCCGATCTCCAGGCCCATGTCCCACAGCAGTATGACGAAGCGCTCGATCGCGCTGGCGAGCACCTCGGGGTCGTCGCCGGTGAGCACCAGCACGTCCACGTCGGACGCCGGGTGCAGTTCGCCGCGTCCGTAGCCGCCGACGGCGACCAGCGCCGCCTCGACCCTGGCCGGCAGGAACAGCTCCCAGGCACGCCGCAGCACCGCATCGAGGAAACCGGCCCGCTCGCGCACCAGCAGTTCCACCGGGTCGCCGGCGGCAAAACGCCGCGCCAGGGCCTCGGCGCCGGCCTTGACGCACTGCTTGAAGCCGTCGAGCGGCGGGCAGTCGCCGCTGACGAGGCGCCGTTCGAGCTCGGCGAGCGGGGCGTGGGGCATGTCAGCCGACCGCGGCCAGGGTGTCGCGTTCTTCCTGGCGCAGGGTCAGGACTTCGTAGCCGCCCTCGGTGACCAGCACCGTGTGCTCCCATTGTGCCGAGAGCTTGCGGTCCTTGGTCACCACCGTCCAGCCGTCGGGCAGCAGCTTCACGTGGCGGCGCCCGGCGTTGACCATGGGCTCGATGGTAAAGGTCATGCCCGGGCGCAGTTCGACGCCGGTGCCGGGCTGACCGTAGTGCAGTACTTGCGGGTCTTCGTGAAATTCCCGGCCGATGCCGTGGCCACAGTATTCGCGAACGACCGAGTAGCCTTGCGCCTCGACCAGGGACTGGATGGCGTGCCCGATGTCCCCGAGGCGGGTCCCAGGGCGCACCAGCGTGATGCCGCGCCACAGCGCTTCCTGCGTCAGGTTCACCAGCCGCCTGGCCAGGATCGAGGGTTCGCCGACGAAGAACATCTTGCTGGTGTCGCCGTGGAAGCCGTGCTTGATCACGGTGATATCGATATTGACGATGTCGCCGCTTTTCAGTCGTTTGTTACCGGGAATCCCGTGGCAGACCTGGTGGTTGACCGAGGTGCAGATCGAGCGCGGAAAGCCACGGTAATTGAGTGGGGCGGGAATCGCCTGCTGCTCGCGGACGATGTACTGGTGGCAGCGTTGGTCCAGTTCGTCGGTCGTAACCCCCGCCTGCACATGCGGCGCGATCATCTCCAGCACCTCCGCGGCAAGGCGCCCGGCGACCCGCATTTTTTCGATTTCGTCCGGCGTTTTGATGGTGATTGCCATGGGGGTCCATTGTGGGTCGCGAAGAAAGGCGGCAAAAACAATCGGTTGCCGCCATAGTATCGATTGAGGCGCGGAGGGCATTATGGTATAAAACGCGCCGCCCAGCGGCAATCCGCCGGCACTACAGGTTCTTCCGCGCGGAGAACCGGGAAATCCACACATGCACTTCAACCGGTTGCCTGGGTGCCCCCAGGGGTTGGCAGCCGGGGTGCATGGAGGCTCAACCCAACCTCAATCCGGAGTCAACAATGAGTAAAGTTTCCATGCGCCAGATGCTCGAAGCTGGCGTGCATTTCGGTCACCAGACCCGTTACTGGAACCCGAAGATGAAGCCCTATATCTTCGGTCACCGCAATAAGATTCACATCATCAACCTCGAAAAGACGCTGCCGTTGTACAACGACGCCATGAACTTCGTCGGCAAGCTGGCTTCGAACGGCGGCCGCATCCTGTTCGTGGGGACCAAGCGTTCGGCCCGCGACGTGGTGAGCGAGGAGGGTCAGCGCTGCGGCATGCCCTACGTCAACCACCGCTGGTTGGGCGGCATGTTGACCAATTTCAAGACCATCAAGCAGTCGATCAAACGCCTGAAGGACCTCGAGGCCATGGTGGCCGACGGCTCCATCGATCACAAGTTCAATAAGAAAGAAGCCCTGGGGCTGCGCCGCGAGATGGAAAAGCTGGAGCGCAGCATCGGTGGCATCAAAGACATGAACGGCCTGCCCGACGCCCTGTTCGTGGTGGATACCTGGCACGAGAAAAACGCCATTGCCGAGGCCCGGAATCTGGGTATCCCCGTGATTGGCGTGGTCGACAGCAATAACGATCCGGAGCCGGTGGATTACGTGATTCCCGGCAACGACGATGCCATCCGTGCGGTGCAGCTCTACGTGCAGGGCGCGTCCGCTGCGATCCTCGAAGGACGCACGGCGGCCGCCCACTCCTTGACCCGCGGTGGTGAGGAGTTCGTCGAGGTGAGTGACGAGACCGGCAGGAACTGATCGGGGTACGGCCAGCCGCCAGCCGCCCTGGGCACGTCGTTGCCTGGAGGCGGCTTGGTGCGCCGGGTTCGGACTTTCTCCACGGCACACAGATTTCAGAGGTGATGTACCCATGGCAATAACTGCCGCTTTGGTCAAGGAGCTGCGCGAGCGTACCGGCGCGGGCATGATGGAGTGCAAGAAGGCACTGGTAGAGACGGACGGCGATATCGAGGCCGCCATCGAGGCGATGCGCAAGTCCGGCCAGGCGAAGGCCGCCAAGAAGGCCGGCCGCACCGCCGCCGACGGTGCCATCGTCATCAAGACCAGCGCCGACGGCCGGCAGGCCGTGATGGTCGAGGTCAACTGCGAGACCGACTTCGTCGCCAAGGACGGGAATTTCGCGTCGTTCGCCGACGCGGTCGCCGAGCGCGCCTTGCAGGGGACGGCGGGGGATGTAGAGGCCCTGATGGCGGAGCCACTGCGGGCTGGCGAAACGGCCACGGTCGAAGAGGCGCGCCAGGCATTGGTTTCCAAGATCGGCGAGAACATCAACGTGCGCCGCTTCGTGCGGATGCAGTCATCGGGCACCATTGCCAGTTACCTGCACGGGGTGCGGATTGGCGTCATGGTCGATCTGGACGGGGGTGACGACGCCCTCGGACGCGACCTGGCGATGCACATCGCCGCCTCGAACCCGCTGTGCGTGGAAGAGCGCGAGGTCGCCCCCGAACTGTTGGCGAAGGAGCGGGAGATTGCCGCGGCCCAGGCCGCCGAGAGTGGCAAGCCGGCCGAGATCGTCGCCAAGATGGTCGAGGGCCGGATCCGTAAGTGGTTGGGTGAAGTGACCCTGGCCGGCCAGCCGTTCATAAAAGACCCCGACACCCAGGTTGGCAAGTTGCTCAAGGCCAAGGGCGCCCAGGTCGTGGCCTTTCGCCGCTACGAGGTGGGAGAAGGGATCGAAAAGAAGCAGGACAACTTCGCCGACGAAGTCATGGCCCAGGTGCGCGGTAGCTGACCCGTGCTCATCCGGGCCGGTATGCCGGCCCGGGTGATTCAGTGCGTGCCCCGCCTTGGGGCTTTTCCTTGCCCAGAACGAGACCCCAGGATTCCCATGCCCGATGACGCCATAGTCCACCGCCGCATCCTGCTGAAGCTCAGCGGCGAAGCCCTGATGGGGACCGGCGAATTCGGCATCGAACCGCAGGTGATGCGCCGCATTGCCGGCGAGGTGGCCGCGCTGGTCCGCGCCGGGGTGCAGATCGGCATGGTGATCGGTGGCGGCAACATCTTTCGCGGCGCCTGGTTGGCCGGCGGCGGTATGGACCGCGTCACCGGTGATCACATGGGCATGCTGGCCACGGTGATCAACTCGCTCGCGATGAAGGACGCGCTGGCGAAGTTTGATATTCCGGTGCGGGTCATGTCGGCGCTGCGCATCGATCAAGTCTGTGACGTCTATTCGCGGCACCGGGCCGTGCAACTGCTGCAGCGCGGCGACGTAGTGATCATGGCGGCCGGCACGGGCAACCCTTTCTTCACCACCGATTCGGCGGCCGGTCTGCGCGCGATCGAGATCGACGCCAACCTGCTGATCAAGGCCACCAAGGTCGATGGCGTGTACAGCGCCGACCCGGTCACCCACCCGGAGGCGACGTTCTACCCGGCCCTGGGGTACGATCAGGTCCTGGCTGAACGGTTGGCTGTCATGGACGCCACGGCCATCGTGCTGTGCCGCGATCATGGGATGCCGCTGCGGGTCATGAACATCAACGAGCCAGGCGCCCTGATGCGTCTGATGCGCGGCGAGGACGTCGGCACCCTGGTGACGAGTGGAGACGCGAGATGATTGACGACATCAAGAAGGACGCCGCCCAGCGCATGGCCAAGAGCGTCGAGACGCTGGTCGAGAACTTCGCCAAGCTGCGTACCGGGCGCGCCCATCCCAGCCTGCTCGATCACCTGCACGTGAGCTATTACGGCTCGGACGTGCCGCTGAAACAAGTCGCCGCGATCAGCGTCGAGGACGCGCGCACCCTGGTCGTGCAGCCATGGGAACAGAACATGGTGAAGGCGGTGGAGAAGGCGATCATGGAGTCCGATCTCGGGCTCAACCCGAACACCGCCGGCACGGTGATCCGCGTCCCCCTGCCGGTCCTTACCGAAGAGCGCCGCCGCGACATGACCCGCATCGTGCGCCACGAGGCGGAACAGGGGCGGGTGGCCGTCCGCAACATCCGGCGCGACGCCAACAAGGATCTCGAAAGCCTGGTGAAGGAGAAGCTGATCTCCGAAGACGACGAACGACGCGGCCAGGAGATCATCCAGAAGCTCACCGATCAGTACGTCAAGGAGATCGAAGAACTGCTCGCGAAGAAAGAGCAGGACCTGATGTCGATCTGAGCATCGGGCCAGTCCTTGCAGCACGGAGAAGACAGCGTCGAGCCCGCTCCGCAGGGTGCCGCCCAATTGCCGAGGCACGTCGCCATCATCATGGACGGCAACGGCCGTTGGGCCGAGCGCCAGGGCCTGCCGCGGACCGCCGGTCACAAGGCCGGCGTCGACTCGGTACGGACCGTGATCGAAGAAAGTGTGCGCGCCGGCATCTCGGCACTGACCCTGTTTGCCTTCAGCAGCGAGAACTGGCGGCGTCCCCAGGCCGAGGTCAAGCTGCTGCTGGAGCTGTTCCTCACCGCCCTGCAGCGCGAGGTGCGGCGGTTACACGCCAACGGCATCCGTTTGCGGGTGATCGGTGACATAGCGCCCTTCCCGGAGAAGCTGCGGCGGCGCATCCGCGAGGCCGAGGCCCACACCGCAGCGAACCAGGCTCTGTCGCTGCAGGTTGCCGCCAACTACGGCGGGCGCTGGGACATCACACAGGCCGTGCGTGGGCTGGCCGAGCAAGTACAGCGCGGCGAACTCGATCCCGCGCAGATTGACGCAGCGGCGCTCAGCGCGCGACTGTCCATCGCCGATCTGCCCGATCCCGACCTCTTCATCCGCACCGGCGGCGAGCGCCGCTTGAGCAATTTCCTGTTGTGGCAGTGCGCCTACACCGAGCTGTATTTCACCGACGTGCTGTGGCCGGACTTCGGGGTCGACGCCTACCAGGTGGCGCTCCAGGACTATGCGCGCCGGCAGCGGCGCTTCGGTCGCACCGGGGAGCAGTTGCGCGCCCCCAGCCGGTCCGGCGCCTGATGTTGCGGCGTCGCATTCTGACCGCTGCCGTGTTGGTGCCGCTGGTCGTGGCGGCCGTGCTGTTGCTGCCGTCGACTGCGGTCGCGGCGGTCTTTGGCCTGATCGCGGTGTTGGGCGCACGCGAGCTGGCGCGCCTCGGCGGCATCGACGGGGCAGCGGGGGGCTGGGGCTATGCCGGCGGCGTGGCGCTGCTGCTGGTCGCCGTTGGCTTGCTGCTCGATTCGTCCCACTTGCCCTGGCTGCTCGCTGCGGCCGTGACCTGGTGGTTGGCCGTGACCCTGCTGCTGTTGCTCGGACGGGTGGCGGTGACCCCGCGTGCCGGCCGCCAAACCAGGCTGTTGATCGGCGGAGCCCTGCTGCTGGCCGCATGCTGGGTCGCGCTGGTCAGCCTGCATCGCGGCGCCGAGCAGGGACCGGCGCGGCTGCTGTTCCTGCTGGTGCTGATCTGGGTGGCGGATTCCGCGGCCTATTTCAGCGGGCGTCGTTGGGGGCGGGCCAAGTTGGCGCCGCTCGTCAGTCCCGGCAAGACCCGGGCAGGACTCTATGGTGCCCTGGTGGGGGCGGCCCTGTGTGCGCTCGTCATGCACCAATTGGCACTGCTGCCGACTGCCGATTGGCCTGCGCTGCTCGGGCTGTGCCTGCTGATCACGGTGGTGTCGGTCGGCGGCGACCTGTGGGAGAGCCTGCTCAAGCGCCGCCGTGGGATGAAGGACAGCGGCGCCCTGCTGCCCGGTCATGGCGGTGTGCTCGACCGCATCGACAGCCTGATCGCCGCGGCCCCGGTGTTCGCCCTGGGCGTGGTGCTGCTGGAGGGACCGCAATGATCGGCGTGACCGTGTTGGGTTCGACCGGGTCCATCGGGGTCAGCACCCTCGACGTGCTGGCCCGGCATCCGGAGCGGTTTCGGGTGGTGGCACTGACCGCCAATCGGGACGTCGAGGGCCTGCTGCGGCAGTGCCTGACCTGGCGCCCCGAGTGCGCGGCCATGGCCGACCCCACTGCCGCGGCCGAACTGGCGCGCCGGCTGCGCCCGAGCGCACCGGAGGTGCAGGTCCTGGCCGGACCCGCCGGCCTGGTCGAGGCCGCCAGCCTGGGCGCGGCTGATTTCGTCATGGCCGCAATCGTCGGGGCCGCCGGCCTGCTGCCGACCCTGGCCGCCGTGCAGCTGGGCAAGCGCATCCTGCTGGCCAACAAGGAGGCACTGGTGGTGGCCGGGCAGCTGTTCATCGATGCGGCCCAGTCCAGCGGCGCCGAGATCCTGCCCATCGACAGCGAGCACAATGCGGTGTTTCAGTGCCTGCCGCCGGGTTTCGGGAAGGGGCTGGGCCGGGTCGGGGTAAGGCGCATCCTGCTGACCGCTTCAGGCGGACCCTTTCGCACCTGGCCGCTCGCGGCGCTGGCGGGGGTGACGCCCGAACAGGCCTGCGCCCACCCGAACTGGGACATGGGGCGCAAGATCTCGGTCGACTCCGCCACCATGATGAACAAGGGCCTGGAGGTGATTGAGGCGTGCTGGCTGTTCAATGCCGTGCCGCAGCAGATCCAGGTGGTGGTACATCCGCAGAGCGTGATCCATTCCATGGTTGAGTACGCGGACGGCTCGGTGCTGGCCCAACTCGGCAACCCGGATATGCGTACCCCGATTGCGCACGCCTTGGCCTGGCCGGAGCGCATCAGCTCGGGGGTGAGCAGTCTCGACCTGTTCGCAGTGGCGCGGCTGGAATTCGAAGCGCCGGACCTGGAACGCTTTCCCTGCCTGCGGCTGGCGTACGAGGCGGTTGCGGCGGGCGGCACGGCGCCGGCGGTACTCAACGCCGCCAACGAGGTGGCGGTGGGCGCCTTCCTGGAGCGCCGCCTGGGCTTTGCAGGCATACCGGCCGTGCTGGAGCAGGTGTGCCAGGCGCTGCCGGTCGAGCCGGCGGACGACCTCGACACCCTGCTGGCCGCCGATGCCCGGGCCCGCGCCCTGGCGGAACAAAGGCTCGCGGCGGCGGTCTTCTAGCACCATGGATACCATCCTGTTCAAACTCCTGGCCTTCATCGTCGCCGTAGGCACCCTGGTCGCGGTGCACGAGTTCGGTCATTTCTGGGTGGCGCGGCGCCTGGGCGTCAAGGTGCTGCGCTTCTCGATCGGCTTCGGCCGGCCGCTGGTGCGCTGGCGCGGCCGGCGAGACGACACCGAATATGTCATCGCGGCGGTGCCGCTGGGCGGATACGTCAAGATGCTCGACGAGCACGAAGGCGACGTGCCGCCGCAGGAACGCCATCGGGCCTTCAACCGTCAGTCGCTGCGGGTCCGCTCGGCCATCGTGGTGGCCGGTCCGGCATTCAATTTCCTGTTTGCGATCCTCGCCTTCTGGGTGGTGCTGGTGGCTGGCGAGGAGGGTGTGCGCCCCCTGATTTCGGCGGTGGCACCGCAGTCGGCGGCGGCCGAGGCCGGGATGCGGCCGGGCGACGAGATCACGGCCGTGAACGACGCGTCGACGCCGACTTGGTCGGCCGTGCTGTACCGCCTGGCGGCAGCGTCGGTGGACGATGCCGCTATCTCCCTGGCCGTGCGGCAGGCCGACGGCGCGGCGGCCCTGCGGCGGATGGATGGGGCGCACCTGGGTGACCTGGCGGAGCGCAACGATCTGCTGGGCGAACTGGGCATCACCCCCGACCGGCCCGCGATGCCGGCGGTGATCGGTGAAGTCCTGCCCGGCGAAGCGGCGGCGGCCGCCGGCCTGCAACCCGGTGACCGGATCGTTGCGGCCGACGGCACGGCCATCTCCGCCTGGGGTGACTGGGTCGATTACGTGCAGGCGCGGCCGGGCCAGATGCTCAAGATCAGCATCGAGCGCGCTGGCCAGATGTTGGCGGTGGACCTGATCACTGCGGCCCTGGAAACCGCCGACGGCAAGGTCGTGGGCCGGGTGGGCGCCGTGAACCGGCACGACGCGAGCGCCATGGAACGGTATCGGGTGATCTATCGGCTCGGGCCACTGGCCGCCATGCCGGTGGCCGTCCACCAGACCTGGGAATTGTCGGGCCTGACCCTCAAGGTCATCGGGCGCATCCTCACCGGGCAGGCCTCGGTGCGCAATCTGAGCGGCCCGATCACCATTGCCGACACCGCGGGCCGCACCGCCAGTGTCGGTTGGGTCTACTTCCTCAAGTTCATGGCGATCGTCAGTATCAGCCTCGGGGTGCTGAACCTGTTGCCCGTGCCGGTGCTGGATGGGGGGCACCTGCTGTATTTCGCGCTTGAAGCGATCAAGGGCGGCCCATTGTCCGAGGCCTTTCTGCAGCA